>JBDHKT010000361.1:0-3208 GCA_039586255.1 Gemmatimonadota bacterium
CAACCGTAGGAGCACCGCCATGTTCGGCAAGGCAATCCGCGTCGGCCTACCGTCCCTTCTGTTCGCTCTCACCCTCGCCCCAGCAGCCGCCGGCCAATCGGCGGCGGACGTGCTCGAGACCGCCATGGCGCAGTTCGAGGACCGCATGTCCGGGATCGACAACTACACCGTTGTCATGGACGTGATGGGGTTCGAGGTCACCAACTACTTCCAGAAAGAGATGGTCGACGGGCGGCCGACTTTTGTCCTCAAGAACAGCAGCGGCTCCCAGCAGCAGGGTGCCGGACTGTTCTACAACGGCTTCATCCAGGTGGCCGATCGGGCGACCCTGGAGGGCAAGCAGTCCATCGACGGATACGACTGTCACGTCGTCACGGTCGACGACTTCAGCGGTATCGACTTCGACCCCGAGACGCCCGACGACGAAGAAGATTTCAAGCCGAGCAAGGGCACGTTCTTCCTCGACAGTGGCGACTACCTGATCCGTGCGCTGGAGATGGATGGCGAGTTCCAGCGGGACGGGGATTGGTACCCGACTACGATGAAGATCGACCTAAAGGACTATCGTGAAGTCGACGGCCTGCTCCACCCGTTCGTTCTCGAGATGTCCGTCGCCGGCCTGAGCAACGCGATGAGCGAGGAGGAGATGCAGCAGGCCCGGGAGTCGCTGGAAGAGATGAAGCAGCGGATGGAACAGATGCCCGAAAGTCAGCGCGCCACCGTGGAGCGGATGATGAAGCCACGGATGGAAGAGTTGGAGCGCATGCTGAACTCGGGTAGCATCCAGGTGACTACCCAGGTGAAGGAACTCAAGGTCAACACCGGCCCTCCCAACTAGCCGCAGGTCTGGAATTGCGCTCGACGGATACGATCGACACGGCTGCGCCGCGTTGCCGCGGGACCTACGACGCCCTGTTGCGGCAGTGCGACCAGTTGGAGAAGCTGGCCGCTGAACCCGACGAGCGACTCTCCTACCGGGCCCAGCGGATCTCTGCCTGGAGCGTCGCCGACCAGCTGGACCACATCGCACGCGCTACGCAGGCCATGGCCGGCGCCATCGAGGAGGCGTTGCAACCAGAGGCCCCCGGCGGTGGCCGCCTGTCGCTGGTGGGCCGCGCGGTGCTGTTCACCGGCTGGATACCGAGAGGGGCAGGGAAAGCGCCGCAGGGCACCCGGCCGGAGACGGGCTCGAGGGAGCAGCTGGGCAGCCTGCTAACCGAGTCGCGCCGGGCGCTCGATCGACTGGAGTCCCGGCTGCCGGAGATCGATGGCGCCCGGGGCCGCGTCAACCACTTCGCGTTCGGTGACCTGACGCCCCGGCAGTGGCTGAGGGTCATCGAGATTCACACCCGGCATCACCTGAAGATCATTCGAGATATCCAGAGCGCCCCCGGGTCCCCCTGGCAGGGTTCGGGTCAACCTTAGGCGCCCAAAGGGTTTAATATTTAACGATTATTGATACAATTAATACGTGCGATCGCCCCTCCAGTTGCCACCTTGTGAGGGGAAACATATGGCGGTCAAGCGAGTCAGGAGGAGCCGACCCCACCGCACCGGGACCTTCCGCGGGACGTGGGGCTGTCCTTTGACGAAGAGCCGCACCAACTGGTGCTACCGCATGTGCGTCCCAGTGAATGGGCTGGGGGTCTGTGGGCGGATAGCACCCCACACCCTGAGGGGCCGCACCGACCTGGCTATCGAGAAATACCTTACCCGCAGACGAGCGAGTTAGCCCAGCCGCAGGTTGCCGGCCGAGAATCGGGCCCTAGATTTCACCTGCCCTTTCAAGAAGCTGTGACGTGCGTAGCCGATGGCACGCCATGCTGTTCCTGTGCGTTTGTCTGCTTTGATGTGGAGCGGTGGACGCTGCGGGGCGGTGTACGGCGAGCGCATGGGTGACCTCATCGGACGGAGGGACGCTTACATGCGCCGGCCCAGCTGGAGTCGCAAGAGCGGCTACCTCATCGCGATCACCTTGGGGCTTCTCTTACTCAACACGTGCGGCGGCGGCGGCGACGGCGGCGGAATCACCAACGTCATTAATGTACCCACGAACATGGGTCCCGACGGTGGCACGCTGACGTTCGCTGGCGGGGACGTCGCCCTGGTGTTTCCGGCCGGGGCCGTCTCTGAAGACATCAAGGTCACCGTTGGGACTGCCACCAACTTCCCGCAGGACCCACGGATCGTCGCTGGCGCGGTGTACGTTTTCGGGCCCGCAGGTACCAGCTTCGCTCGGCCGGTTCAGCTGACCGTCGGGTACGACGCAGGCGGTCTATCGGGCGGTGTTCGCGAAGATGAGCTTCGCCTGTTCGAGGTCGCCGGCTCGCTCTGGGACGAGGTCGGCGGCAGCGCCGCCAATACGGTCGCCGACCAGGTGAGCGGCGCGATCAACAGCTTCAGCACCTACGGCGTCCTCGGCGTTCCCGTGTCCTCCGTCGAGCTGGATACCTATGCGAAGACGCTCCAAATCGGCTGGGACCATGAGTTCCAGGCTACGCCGCGGGACGCGGACGGGAACCCGCTGCCCGACCGTCCGGTCGACTGGTCGACCTCGAACTCTGCGGTCGCCACCTTCGCCCCGCCGGCGCCGGGCACTGTCGTCGGCCTGAGGGGAGGCTTGGCGACGATCAGCGCCACGAGCGAAGACGTGAACGCGGATGCAGTTGTGACGGTGGAGGGTGATCCGTTCGGCCTCTACGGCTACTTCGACACGGCCGAGAAGGTGACGCCGTGCGCCGGCTGTCACTCATCGCAACACCTGAGTTGGGTGACGACGCTCCACTCGATCGCCTGGGAGGGCCTGCAGGCCAGCGACGCCGCCCAACCGCTATGCGAGGGCTGCCACTCGGTAACGGAACGCGGCAATACGATAGACGAGCCGGCCGGCTTCGATATAGAGCCCGGCGAGCAGTTTACGGACGTGCAGTGCGAGTCGTGCCACGGACCGGGGCCGGAGCATTGGCTGGGTCTGTCCGGGCCGCCCCCGCTGGCGCCGATCGCCGTCGGTGTGGATCTCTCGAAAGGCTGCGGCGAATGCCACACCGGTAATCACCACCCGTACGTCGACCAGTGGAGCAAGTCGCGCCACGGTACCGTGCCCGCCCAGGCGGGATCGGCCGGGTCGTTGACGAACTGCACGCCGTGCCACGAGGGCAAAACTGCGTTGGCGGTCAAGTTCTTCGACTCGTCGCCCTACCTGGAGATG
>JBDHKT010000362.1:0-3189 GCA_039586255.1 Gemmatimonadota bacterium
GTACCCTGAGCCGCGGGCCGTCCTGCGTTTCACTCATTGAAACCTCCCGCTTCGCGCGGACGAGTCCTCGCCAAACATATTCCGGGACTTCAAAAGAAGCAGCGCCGCCCACCCCCGCAACCTCCGCTTCCCCTCCTGATCGTGCTTGTAAACGTGATCGGTGGCGGTGGCCAGCGGCGAGGATATCTTGATACGGCCATGGCTCACATACCCGACGGTTTCCTCTCGGCGTCTGTCTCCGCCGGCACCTTTGTCGCCGCGGGCGCGCTCACCGCGGTCGCGGCCCGACAGGCGAAGGCGCGCCTCGACGACCGGGCGGCGCCGACGCTGGGGCTCGCCACCGCGGCGGTCTTCGCCGCGCAGGCCGTGAACTTCCCGGTCGCCGCCGGGACGAGCGGGCACCTGTTGGGCGGCACGCTGGTGGCGGTCACGTTCGGCCCGTGGGCCGGCTTCCTGGTCATGACCGCGGTTGTGATCGCGCAGGCGCTGATCTTCGCCGACGGTGGCCTGACAGCGTTGGGGGCCAACGTCCTCAACATCGCCGGGGCGGGAGCGCTGCTGGGTTACGCCGTCTACCGCGTTCTGACGGGCCTCGCCGGTGACGGGCCGTTACGGCGCGCGCTGGGGGCGGCGGTCGCGGCCTACCTGGCGGCGCTGCTTACCGGGGTCGCGGCCGGGCTCGAGCTGGGGCTGAGCGGCATCGCACCGACTCGCCTTTCGGTGGGAGCGATGGCGAGCGTGCACGCGGTCGTCGGGCTGGCGGAGGCCGGCATCACCGGACTCGCTGTGTGGTCGCTGGCGCGCAAGCGGCCGGACCTGCTCTTCCGACCGCGTGGCTCGGCGGCGGCGGAGCCAGCCCCGGCCATCGTGCTGGCGGGCCTGGGAGTCATCGCGATCCTCGCCGGCTTCCTGGCGATCATCGCATCGACGACGCCCGACGGTCTCCAGCGCGTAGCGATCGACCTGGGGTTCGCCGACGCGGCCACATCCTGGGAGGCGGCGCCGCTGGCCGGTTATCGGGCCTGGATCCCGGGAGCCGTAGGTACTGCCGTCTCGGTTGTTCTCGGCGTGGCGCTCCTGTTCGCCGGCACGGCGGCCACCATCAGGGCGGTGGCCCGCGTCGGCGGTACGCGGGAGGGCTGATGGGTTTCGCTCACCTGGACCGCTACGCCGGCCGTGAGTCCTGGCTCACCGAGCACACGAGTCCGAGTCAACGAATCTGGATCGCCCTGGCGGCCGCGTTCGCGGCGGGCCTCATGCCGGCGGGCGCGTGGCGCGCGCTGGCGGTTCTGGCCGTCGTGATCGCGCTGGGCGTGTGGTCGGCGCGATTGCCGGTTGGCGCCCTTGCTCGACGCATCGGCCAGGCGCTGCCCTTTTTCCTGCTACCGGCACTTGCATTGCCCATCAGCGTGCCCGGGCCGACCGTTCTCGAGGTCGGCCCCGTGTCGCTCAGCGGGCCGGGTCTCCTGCGGGCGGCCGAGATCGTGGCGCGCGCGACGCTGGCGGTCTCGGCGGTCGCCGTCGTCGTCTCGGTCACCCGGGCGACCGACCTGCTGCGCGGGCTGGACGGTCTTCCGCTTCCCCGCCTGGTGAAGAGCTCGCTGTCGCTGGGCTACCGCTATGTTTACCTGCTCAACGACGAACTGGACCGTACTGCCCGGGCGATCCGCAGCCGGATGGGTGACGCCTCGCGCCTGCGCCTCTGGCGGGCCCGCGCGTCGACGCTCGCCCATCTCCTCTGGCGAGCCCACGACCGCGGGACGCGTATTCACGCGGCGATGCTGAGCCGCGGTTACCGTGATCGGCTGCCGATGCTTCAGCCGGCCGCGACGGTGAGTCCGGTTTGGGCGCTGGCGATCGCCGGGCTGTTCGCCGCCATCTGGTTGGGTGGCCTGATGGAGGTCATAGGATGAGCTGTCTGGGAAGCGATGCGGCCTGGGGACTCGAGATCGCGGGCTTGGATTATCGCTACCCGGGAGCGTCGGCTCCCGCGCTCTCCGGGATCTCTATGACGATCGAGCCCGGCGAGCACGTGGCCATCGTCGGCCCGAACGGCGCCGGCAAGAGCACCCTGCTCCTGCATCTCAACGGCATCCTCGAACCGACGGCGGGCTCGGTGAGGGTCGGCAGCATGGCGGTGCTGCCCGAGAACCTGCCCGAGGTCCGTACGCGGGTCGGGCTCGTGTTCCAGGACCCCGACGATCAGCTCTTCATGCCGACCCTACTCGAGGACGCCGCGTTCGGGCCGCTCTGTCACGGCGCATCGCGGGACGAAGCCGAGGAGCGGGCCAGGCGTGCCCTGCTGAGCGTCGGTCTCGGTGAGGTCGACGCCGGCCGGGCCGCCCACCACCTGAGCGGCGGCGAAAAGCGAAGGGCGGCACTCGCCACGGTCCTCAGCCTCGAGCCGGGACTCCTGGCGCTCGACGAGCCCACCGAGAGCCTCGACGGGCGCGGCCGCCGCCAGATCGCCGAGATACTCAGGGCCCGCTCTCAGACGGTCATCGTCGTGACCCACGACGTCGAGTTCGCCGCCGCCGTATGCCGGCGCATGCTGCTCATCGACCGCGGCACATTGATCGCCGATCGTCCCGCCGCCGATATCTTGAACGATACGGACCTGCTACTCGAGCACGGCCTGGAGCTCGCCCGCTGGTTGCACGACCGGTGATAAGGAGAGCCGTGCTCAGATACGAGTCCAGCATCATCATCGACTGTCCCGTCGACAAAGTCTTCGAGTACATGCAGGACATCGACCGCGAGCGCGAGTGGCAACCTAACCTCCGAGAGGCGGAACAAACGCCGGAAGGCGAGCCCGGCATCGGAACTCGTCGCCGTTATGTCAGCGAGTTCATGGGCAAGCGGTTCGAGAACGTCTACGTCAATACGGTCTACGAGCCCAACCGAAGGGTGGCGTATAAGAGTGCGCGAGTCAGACACTCAGGCAGAAGGCGAAATCACTTGGGAGAGGGTCGATAGCGGCACGCGCGTGACGATGCGCGTCGCAGTACAGGTCGGCGGCCTACTGCGCTTCGTCCCCAAGTCGCTGATCGCCTCGGTCGGCAAAAAAGAACTTGGAGACGCCTTGGCCCGGGTCAAGGCTCGCCTGGAGTCTTCGGACTAAGCGCCTCCTGTGGGCCCCCTCAGAGATGGCAAGAGGACGCAGCATCCGGCTGCGCCCCCTTCTTTTGT
>JBDHKT010000363.1:0-3188 GCA_039586255.1 Gemmatimonadota bacterium
GTCACGATCCTGCTGGTCGTCGGCTTCTTCGTCGCCCTGGTCGTCGCCTGGTACCACGGCGAGAAGGGGCGACAGCGCGTGAGCGGGCCGGAGCTCTTGATGATCGCTGCGCTTCTGGCAATCGCCGCCATCTTGCTCGCCATTCTGAGACCGGGAGGGGAAGCACCCACCCCACCTTATGCCGAGGTGGCGGTTGAAGGCGAGAAACCGGCCATCGCCGTGCTCCCATTCGACAACTTCAGCCCCAACCCGGACGACGCCTACTTCGCCGACGGGATGCACGAGGAGATCATCACGCAGCTCTCGCGCATCTCGGGGATCAAGGTGATCTCGCGGACCTCGGTGATGCAGTACCGCGAGGCGCGGCCGGCGGCGCGGCAGATTGCCGGGGAGTTGGGCGTCGGCTTCCTGCTCGAGGGGAGCGCCCGCAAGGCGGGGGATCAGGTCCGTCTGACGGTGCAGCTGATCGAAACCGGCACGGATGACCACCTGTGGGCGGAGCAATACGACCGGCATCTGACGGCTGTCAACCTGTTCGAGATCCAGGATGACGTGGCCAGGCGGGTCGCCGCTTCTCTGGCGGCTCAACTGTCGCCGGCGGAGAGACGTCGTATCGAATCGCAGCCCACCGACAACCTCGCGGCCTACGAGCTCTACATGCTGGGCCGCTATCACTTCAACACCCGCCTCACCGCGGGGAGGGATGGGCTCGAGCGGGCCGCCGAGTTCTACGGTCGGGCGATCGAAGCGGACAGCGGGTTCGCCCTCGCCTATAGCGGGCTGGCGAATCTCTGTGCAGCGCGCCGCTTCTTCTGGCGCTTCGATCCGGACGCCTCGCCGAGCGCTAGGCGCTCGGAGATCCGGGCCGCGGACTCAGTCGCTGCCTGGGCAGCACGAAGGGCCGTGGCTCTCGACAGCGCTTCGGCCGAAGCCCACACGGCACTGGGCATCGTGCTGACTCACGTCGAGCACGATTGGGAAGAGGCGGAGAGGGAGTTTCTGATCGCGATCCAGCTCAACCCGGGCTACGTCACGGCTTACAACTTCTACGGTGATCTTCTCGTGTTCAGGCGACGCTGGGATGAGGCGGTCGAGGTGAAGTCTAAGGCCCTGGAGCTCGATCCGCTCTTCTCGATCCACCGGTGGAACCTCGCCAACGCCCTTTGGGGTGCGGGCAGACTGAGCGAGGCGGCTGAGCAGCTAGAGGCCGTCGCGCCGCGCGCGCCCTCCAGCGCGACGTTATGGGATGAGGAGATCTGGCTCGAGACACCACCAAGTCTCTATGTCCATATCCAACTCTACTACGAGATGGGCCTTAGCTATCACGACGCCCTCGAGGCTTTGGTCGAGACGCTGGTTCGTACAGGAACGAGCCCGGAGTCGGCGCGAGCCTATGAAGAGAGATGGCAGGGCTTGGATTGGGAAAGCCTCTGGCTCTCCGATCTCTCTGCGTCGGCCGCACTTTCCTGTCACTTTTGCCAGGCCATCGCCTACGAGCGCCTGGGCCGCAAACGGGAAGCCGTTGATGCGTTGAGAACCGCCTACGAGATCAGAGAAGTGGGACTCTTGTACGTCTTTCTTTGGCCGTCCTTGAAGACGCTCGATGACGACCCGCGGTACCTCGAACTGTTGCACGAGATGGGCCTGAGGCCTTGATCGGATGGTGACATGTCCTCCCTTCTCGAGCGCCTGAAGGAACGCAAGCTCTTCCAATGGGCGCTCGCCTATCTGGCCGGGGCGTGGCTCGTCCTGCAGCTCGTCGACGTGCTGGGACAGATCTTCCAGTGGTCGCTCGCCCTCCAGCAAGGCATCACGATTTTCTTAGGCGTCGGCTTCTTCGTCGCCCTGCTCGTCGCCTGGTACCACGGCGAGCAGGGGCGGCAGCGTGTGAGCGGGCCGGAGCTGCTGATGATCGCGGTCCTCTTGGCGGTCGCTGCTGCGGTGATATCGCTGCTGGGTCCCGGGGGCCGGGAGGTCAGGCGGGCCGAAGACGAGGCCCCCGCGTTCGCTGTAGCGGATGACCGACCCTCCGTCGCCGCACTCCCCTGGGCGAATCGGAGTGGACGAGAGGAAGATCTGTATTTCACCGACGGCATCCACGACGAGATCCTGACCCGGCTCTCCAAGCTCAGTGGCCTTCGGGTCATCTCGCGCCAGTCGGTGATGCGGTTTCGTGACTCTCCGTTGACCATGGGCGAGATCGCGGAGGCGCTGCGCGTACGATACGTGTTGGAAGCCGGTCTCTTGAGAGCGCAGGACAACGTTCGCATCAACGTGCAGCTGATCGACGCTCACACGGACGATCACGTTTGGGCGGAGACCTACGACCGGCCGCTCTCCATCGAAAACCTTCTGGACATTCAGAGCGAGATCGCGTCACAGATCGCCGCTGAGCTCAAAGCTGTACTCACGCCGGAGGAGCGGGAGCGGGTCGCGGCGCGCCCCACCGACAACCTGGAGGCGTACGAACACTATCTCCGGGGACGCATGTTCTCTCGAGAACACACTGCGGAGGACTGGCAAAGGGCTATGCAATCGTTCGAGAGAGCCATCGCTCTCGATTCGACGTTCGCGCACGCCTATGTCGGCCTAGCCTGGAGTCACCGCGAGCTCGCTCGCGTGTTTTCCGCGACCGCAGGTGAAGGCTACGAGAAGGCGACTGACGCGTCGACGAAGGCGATCGAGATCGACGAGAACATAGGAGAAGCGTACGCCCTGCTTGGGTCCATCAAGTTCGTCGCGGACTGGGACATGTCAGGCCCCGAGCCGTATTTCCGGCGCGCCCTGCAGCTCAGTCCCGGTAGTACCGAAGTCTACCAGCTCTATGCTCAGTACCTGACCTGGATGGAACGAGATGAAGAGGCCATAGAGATGGCAACGCGGCTGGTGGAGCTCGATCCGCTTACGCCTATGATGAAAACCTGGCTGGCCATCACGTACTTCTACGCCAACCGATACGACGAATCGATCGCATGGTTGAGGAAGGCGCTGGAGCTGGATCCGGGCTTTGCATGGGCGCACATCTATCTCGCCCACAACTACGCCATGGAGGGCGACTCCGCGGCGGCGATCGTCCACGCCGACAGAGTGGACGCAGTCAGCCGTTCCACAGGCAACGCGACTCTGGTCGCGTATGTAGGATGGGATTACGGGAGGGCGGGCGCGCGAGAAAAAGCAGAGATGATCCT
>JBDHKT010000364.1:0-3186 GCA_039586255.1 Gemmatimonadota bacterium
TCGCCCTCACCGCCGAACCGGTACCCGAACTCCTGGGCGACCTCGCGCAGCTTCGCCAGCGACTCGCGGCTCACGACGTAGGGGGTCGTGTAGCGCAGCGGGCTCAGCCCCGGTCGGCCGCGGACGTCGGCTCTCTGCGGGCCGGCGCGGTCCTCATCGGAGAAGGTCGAGGCCACCGAGATGAGCGCCACGCGACCGCCGGCCGACTCGACGTAGGCCGGCGCCCGGGCCTGGGCGAGGTTTTCGCCGGCGCCGGCGTGGACGAGGCCGACGGCGTCGAGGGCCCGCGTGGTGGCCCGCAGGCCGCCGGCGCCGTAGTCCATCGTGTGGTTGTTGGCCCGGCTCACCAGATCGAAGCCCGCCCACACCAGCTCGCCCGCGATGAAGGGCTCAGCCGCCATCCAGGTGCCCCCGCTATGCGCCGCCGGATTACCCTCCTCGTAGTCGTGGAACAGCACCTCGAGGTTGGTGAACGCGACGTCGGCGTTCCGGATCAGCTCGATCATCGACAGATATTCTGGCTCGGTGAACGCCGCGAGCCGCCGACTGATAATCGCGTCGCCCGTGAGGGCAAAGGTCATGCTGCCCGGCGGCGGCTCCGGCTGGGCGGCGCCGCGGCCCGCCGCGATCAGAACGCCGGCGACTGCGAGGATCGAAGTCAGGAACAGGCGCTGTATCGTTCGAGACGACCTCATGACGACCCCCGATGGTGTGATGAACTTCAATATCCTATAACAGACAGCCGACATCCAATGTTGAGGTGAGAGCCCGAGAACCAGGTGATCGGTCACCTATAGTCAATGACCAGGTGATTGGCCATAGCTACAAGAAGTCCGGTTGACAGCAGTCGAGGACCTGTCTATTGCTCTCGCATGCACCTCCGACGGCCCTTTGCCGGATCGCCCCGAGTATTCGGGCGCGCGGCGCGGCGCATGGTTAGCTGTAGCCTCGCGCTCATCGCTGCCCTCGTCCTGTACGTGCCCGCCGCCGCCCAGACCTGTTCGGGACGCCGGGTACCGCGCGATGACCTGGTGCGTGCCATGAGCATGCACGGCGACTACGACATCCTGGCGACCACCAACCGGGGACGGTTCACGGCCGGGCTGCTCCTGCGACTCGCCCGCTGGGCGAAGGCGCACGACCCGGAGGGCGGCCCTCTCTTCATCACCCCGGAGGACTGGTTCTTCTCCTATATAAAGGTCGCCGGTGTGAGCATGCTGGATGCACCACGGCCCTCGCTGCTGGGGCTCGAGCACGGCCAGAGGGTGTTGATCGAGTACCGCGAGGGCAGGGTCATCAGCGAGGTGCACGAGGGCCCGCAGCCTCTACTGGCGGTGAACATCAGGGCCTGGTGGCCGGAGGGGCCGAACTCGCCATCGAGCTTCAGCTTCACCGACACGACGGCGGTGCCGAAGCTCAAGGCCACCAGTCACAGAGAGATCACGTATCGGCTGCTCGAGTTCGACGACATGATCGTACTCGACCGGATCGAAGGGTTATCGGGACGGCCGGTGTCCGGCCTGCTCGGGACCCTCTTCGCCGTCATCGGCGAGGGTGGCCTGAAGCACTCGCGAATAGCAGTCGCCGATGACGGCCTGCAACTGGTGAGAGGTCGAGCGAAGAAGATCTTCTCCGTCTCTACTACTGTTACGGTCGAGCCCGACGGTCGCGGCGCGAAAGGCATACCGGCCGGGCGGCCCGACCTGGCCGAGCTCGAAGCGAGGCTGAAGAGTCCGCTGAAGATCGAGTACGTGCCCTACGCCTGGGAGACGGTGAGTGAAGATTGTCTCGAGGTCAGCTCTCTAGATGCCAGCCGAGGTAGTCGCGCTCGAATTCCGGGTGTGAGCGAGCATCTGCCGGTCGACCCAGACCGTGGGTAGTCCCCGCCACGCACCAGATAACATCATCCGCCACAGCGAAGAGCGCTGCCACGTCGTGGCCGGTAGTGACAATGGCCGTCCCTGCCGCCGCCAGGCGACGTAGGGCCGCCCCGATCATCTGCTGGTCCTTCGGCGCGATCCCCGCGAACGGCTCATCGACGAGCAGGCACAGAGGCTCGCGGATCATCGCAGCGGCCAGCGCCGCGCGCCGGCCTTCGCCGCCCGACAGTTCGTGGGAGCGCTTCTCCAGATATTCTTCGATCTCCAACTCGGCGACGACCTCATCGAACGCTTGGCCGCCGTACCGCTCGGCGATCATGCGGAGTTGTGCGCCGACCGGGAATGTGCCCGGCAGGCGTCCCCGCGCTTCCAGGTAGTACAGCCCGCGTCGCGCGAGCACCGGCAGCCGCGGTCGCTCGTAGGTCGTCGAGAGGAAGCGCACGACACCCGTGTCCGGCCGGACTTCGCCGACCGCGATGTGCAGCAACGTCGTCTTGCCGGATCCGTTGCGGCCCATGAGGGTGGTGATCTGGCCCTCCCTGGCCCAGAAGGAGGCAGCCTTCAGCACGTGGTGGCTTGCGAAGGACTTACCTGCCGAATCAACGGCCAGTATCTCTGCGCTAATCGACCAGCCCTCCGGCGGCGATTCGCCATATCGTTTCCAGGCTCGTTACCGTGAGAAGAACGATTGCCCCGATCGCCGGCCGCGATACTCCCAGGTTGGCGAGAAACCTGCGCTCGTTCCGTCGCTCGGCGTCCAGCAGAACGAGAGTCACGGTGGCGACGGCCGCCAGGGTGAATGCACGGAGGCCGAAGAGTAGCGAGAAGCTCAGGAGATGGAGGGCCAACCAGACGATTATCGCCCGCAGAATGAAAGCTCTGACGTACGGCCAGGGTGGCGCGTTCCTCATGTCGCTCTCCGAGGCTCGATCCGGCCAGTCATGTAGGGCTGCTGATCGAACAAAGCAAGGGGGCCACCCCGATCGCATCGAGGTGGCCCCCTCTCTAGCCGTGGCGAATTCAGGCTCTAGCTGTCCAGCCTGACCACGTTCTGAGCCGCCGGGCCCTTATCGCCCTGAACGATGTCGAACTCAACTCGCTCGCCCTCGCTCAGCGTCTTGAACCCATCGGCCTGGATTGCTGTGTGGTGGACGAAGCAGTCCTTCTGACCGTCGTCGGGCGTGATGAAGCCAAAGCCCTTGCTGTCGTTGAACCACTTGACCTTGCCGGTAGTACGCATCTGCCGTGCTCCTTTGTGCTGATGTGGTCGGAGTCCGGCACTGCCGCACTTACCGACTACATGTTG
>JBDHKT010000365.1:0-3579 GCA_039586255.1 Gemmatimonadota bacterium
CTTCTGGTCCAGCGATACGTCGGCGCTGTGGACTCCCTCGACCTGTGACAGCGCGGATAGGACGGAGTTGGCGCAACCTTCACAACTCATGCCCGTGACGTTCAGCGTGATGGTTTTCATCGGGTGTCGGACGCCTCCTCAGGTTGACGGCTTCCGCGTTGAGCGGCTACAGTACGCGACTATTGTGACGGCCGGTATACCCTCAAAGCGGCGAAGGTATGAAGGTCTACACTACAGCCTGTCCACGCAACTGCTACAGCACCTGTGCTATGAAGGTACAGGTGGAAGACGGGCGCATCCGCCGCATCGAGCCGCACTCCGGCAACCAGGCGACGCCGGGTGGTGCCTGCCTCAAGGGGCTCGCTTATGTCGAGCGCGTCCATTCGCCGGACCGGATCCTACACCCCCTGCGAAGGGTGGCGGGGAGCGGCGAGTTCGAGCGGATATCGTGGGCTGACGCTGTCGACATCATCGCAGAGAATTCTGGCGGCTGTACGGCGGGTGCACCGCGACGTACGGCGACCTCTGCTGGCCGGCGGGGCTGGAGGCGACGCGTCTGACCCTCGGCGCGAACAAGCACAGCGCGCCCTGGGATATTGCTGATGCCAGGCTGATCGTCCTCTGGGGCAAAAACGCCGCCGAGACGAACATCCATCAGATGACGTTCATCGACCGGGCGCTCGATGCGGGAGCGAAGCTGGTCGTCATCGATCCGCGCCGGACGCAGTCGGCTGAGCGCGCCGAGCTGCTCTTGCAGCCGCGACCGGGGACGGACGGTGCTCTGGCGTTGGCGATCGCTTACCTGCTGATCAAGTGGGAGCGGGTCGATCGTGAGTTCATCGAGGAGCACGTGCTCGGCTTCCCGACGTTCGCGGAGGCCGTGGCCGACTTCACGCCCGAGCGGGCTGCCGAGGTAACCGACGTCCCGGCGAAGTACATCGAGCGGTTGGCGGAATACTTCGGCACGATCAGGCCGGTGACGGTGAGCCCCGGCTTCGGCATGCAGCGCTACACCAATAGCGGGCAGACGATGCGTGCTCTGCTGGCGATCCTCGCCATCACCGGCAACATCGGTAAGCCGGGCGCCGGCTGGGTCTACGCGAACCTGCAGAGTCACATCTTCGAGGCCGTGCTGGACCCGCTCGCCCTCTACCCACCTGAAGAACCGGACGGTGTGGTGCGCGTGTCGATATCCACGGCGCGCCTGGGTCCCGAGATGTTGGCGACGCAGGACCCGCCGCTGCACATGGTCTGGGTCGAACGGGGCAACCCGGTCACCCAGAACCCGGAGACGAACACGGTGCTCGAGGCGTTTCGTGGCCTCGACTTCCGGGTCGTGGTCGAGCAGTTCCTCACCGATACGGCTCGCGAGGCGGACATCGTACTGCCGGCGAAGACGATGTTCGAGCAGTCGGACGTGATCGGCGCGTACTGGCACTCCTACATGCAGCTCAAGCAGAAGGTGATCGATCCGCCGGGTGAGGTAAAGCCGGAGACGGAGATCTACAGACTGCTGGCGCGGCGGTTGGGGATAACCGAAGGCGACGATCCCATGGTCTTCCCGGTCGCCGATGATGAGATCGACGCGTACCTGGCGCGGGCGCTGGAACCGTTTCCGGAGCTCAGCCTGGAGCGTCTGCGCGAGGGCCCAACCCCGGCGCCGGGCGGCCAGGAAGTGGCGTTCTCGGATTTCGTCTTTCCCACGCCCTCGGGCAAGATCGAGCTCGAGTCCGCGGAGGCCGAGCAGCGCTGGGGGGTGGCTCGGCTGCCGACCTATGAGGAGCCCGGCGAGTCGATTCGCCGGCCGCAGCCGGGTACGGATCGCTTCCCATTGTACATGCTGACGCCGAACACGAAGAACCGGATCCACTCGCAGTTCGGCAACCTTAGGATGATCCGCCAGTTCGGCGACGCGCCGGCGGCCTACCTGCACCCCGGCGATGCTCGGGAACGCGGGATAGGCGACGGCGATTGGGTGCGTGTGTACAACGAGCGGGGTGAGCTCGAGCTGGAAGCGCGTCTCGACAACGGGCTCAAGCGTGGGTGCGTGTGCGTCACCAACGGGTGGTGGATCAGTGAGGGCGGCACCGTGAACTTCACATCGGCTGCGCTAGAGACCGACATGGGCCACGGCGCAGCGTTCCACGAGAACCGGGTCGAGGTCGAGCGACTGAGCGATGCCGAATAGCTTCCTCTTCGACCCGAACCGTTGCACGGGCTGCGGCGCTTGCCGGTTGGCCTGCAGTATCGAGAACCAGCTCGAGCCCGAGCGCAGCTGGCGGCGTATCGACACGTTCAATCGGACACGGTATCCCGGCGTGCCGCTCTATCATCTCTCACTCGCCTGCAACCACTGCGCCGAGCCGGCGTGCATGTTCGCCTGTCCGGCGCTCGCCTACTCGCGGGACCAAGACAGCGGTGCGGTCTTGCTCGACGAGGCGAAGTGTATCGGTTGCAGGTACTGCGCCTGGGCCTGCCCGTACGACGCGCCGGTCTTCGAGCCGCCGCGCGGCGTCATGGCCAAGTGCACGTTGTGCCACCATCGGTTGCAGGAAGGGCTGAAGCCGGCGTGCGCGTCGCTCTGTCCCACCGCTGCCCTCGATTTCGCGGACGTCCCAGAGGCCGAGCTCGAGAACAGTATCCCCGGCTTCCCGGCCACCGATCTCGGGCCGCGGGTGCGGATCGAGCCGTTAGACGAGAGCCGGCGGCTACCGGTGATGACGGCGCCGGATGTCGCCGAGCCGTATGTGGCGCTGGCCGAAGCGCCGACAACGGGTGTCACGCTCAAGTCGGAATGGACGTTGATGCTCTTCACTCTTCTGGGGGCGACGCTCGTGGCGGCCGTCGCCGCGACGCTGACCTCCGCGTTCTCGATCAAGTCGATCGTCTTCGTCGACGCCGCCGCCGTCACGATGGCGCTCGGCTCCTTCCACCTGGGCAAGGTGAGCCGGGCCTACCGGGCGGTCCTCAACGTGAAGCGTTCCTGGTTGAGCCGCGAGGTCGTGACGATGTCGAGCTTCTTCGCGCTCGCCGCGGCATATCTGTGGCTGGCGCCCGGCAACCGTGCGTTGGGCGCTGTCGCTGCGCTCGTGGGTTTCCTGGGACTGCTGTGCGCCGATCAGGTCTACAGTGTCCTGAGAGCGTCACGTCCCGCGCACAAGCATAGCGCTGGCGTACTGTGGACCGGCTTCTTCCTGGCCGGCGTGTTCGCAGGTTCATGGCTTGCCGCGCTGTTCGGCATCGGCAAGCTGGCACTCTACGTGCAAAGGAAGACGGAGTTCGGCGATACGGGCCGGCCGGTGCGGCCGGGGATAAGCTTCGCGCGCGTCGTCTTCGGTTTTGCGATCCCGGTGGCTCTGTGGTTGGTCGACCCGGCAGGAGCTCGGCCCCTGTTGATCGCCAGCGTGGTGCTGGGCGAGCTGATCGATCGCGGTGAGTACTACGCCGAGCTCGAGTCGGAGTCGCCGCGCCGACAGATGGGAATCGATCTCGAGGAACAGGTACGCGCCTATCCGGCCGCCGATCGGCAGCTCGTCACCGCGGCAGGCGACTGAAGTATCCGCGGGGTTGACGCCTGCC
>JBDHKT010000366.1:0-3178 GCA_039586255.1 Gemmatimonadota bacterium
CGCCTCCGGGATACGTCGGCTACGAGGACAGCGGCGCCCTGACCAAGGCGGTGCGTCATAAGCCGTACAGCGTAGTGCTGTTCGACGAGATCGAAAAGGCGCACCCGGACGTCTTTAACATTCTGCTGCAAATTCTCGACGACGGGCGCATCACCGACAACTACGGTCGCGTTATCGATTTCAAGAACACGATCCTGATCATGACCTCGAACGTCGGCGCTCGCGACATCGTCAAGGGCGGTGGCGTCGGATTCCACTCGCCGGACGCCCAGACCAGTTACGAGGACATGGCGGAACGGGTCAAGGATGAGATCCAGAGGGTGTTCAACCCCGAGTTCCTGAACCGCCTGGACGATGTAATCGTCTTCCATCCGCTGTCCAGAGAGCACATCAGGCAGATCGTCGGCGTCCTGATGCGCGACGTACGGACGCGGCTGGAGGAAGAGGCGCTGAAGCTTCAGCTCAGCGAACCGGCCGTCGATTTCCTGGTCGAGCACGGTTACGACGCGACTTATGGCGCAAGGCCGCTGAAGCGAGCCATCCAGCGCCACGTCGAGGATCCGCTCTCAGAGAAGATCCTGATGGCGGAACTGGCACCGGGCGATGTGATCGAGGTCGAGGTGGCAGCAGACGGAGAGCACCTGGAATTCAGGGTACTCTCTTCTTCATCCTTTACGACGTGAGACAGTACTTCCTTATCCCCGCCCTCGTAGCCCTCGCCAGCTTCGGCGCGAGGGCCGAGCCGTTGTTCGGCCAGACCCAGCAAGCCGGCGTGCAACTCGTCCGCGTCGATTCCGTCCGGGTCACCGGCAACACTCGCCTCGCTACGCCCGCGGTCCTCTCCGAGCTCGGCTTCCGCGCGGGAGATGAAATCACCTACGCTGTTATCCAGCGCGGTGTGCAGCGGCTCATGTCCACCGGCGAATACGATGATGTGCGGGTATACGCCGTCGATGAACCGCCGGGCATGACGACGCTGGTGGTCAATCTCGTCGAGCGGCCGACCATAGTCTCCTACCGCTTCCAAGGCCTGGAGCACATCGGCAGCGGCGGCATCCGTGATACGGTGGGCCTGGAGGCGGGTCTGCCGCTCAGTCCGGCGGCGGTGCACGAGGTCTCTCACCTGATCCGTGCCAGGCTCTCCGAGCAGGGTTACATGGCGGCGAGAGTGGATACGTCGCTGGTGCCTGGGGACACGCCGGGCCTCTACCGCCTGGTCTTCACCGTGAGCGAGGGTGACCGCCTCGTCGTGACCGCCATCGAGGTCGAGGGGAACGAGGCGCTGAGCGACGGCGAACTGATATCGGCGATGTCGGTGCAGCCGGAAGGCTTCCTCTGGTGGCGGACCGGCGAGTTTCGTGACGAGGACTACCGCGAGGATCTCGCGGTAAACCTGATCGAGTTCTACGGCCAGCACGGATACCTCGACTTCCAGGTTCTGGGCGACACAATGATCGTCGACCCGACGACCGGGAAGACGAAGCTGGTAATCCGAGTCGAGGAGGGGCGCCAGTACCGGATCGCGGACTTCCAGGTCGAGGGCAACGAGTTCTTTCCAACCGAGATTCTGCAGGTGCGATTCAACCCGAGCAGCCGATCCCTACTCCAGCGTCTTCCGGTGATCGGCAGCCCCGCTCAGGAAGGCGACCCCGTCTTCAACACGCACCAGTGGAGAGATGCCACCGACGACATAATGCAGCTGTACAGGAACAGCGGCTTCCTCTACGCTCAGATCGATCCGGTCGTCGAAAAGCTCCCCGATGGCGATGACGGCGATCCCCGAGTCCGGCTCACTTGGAAGATCCAGGAGCTCAACCAGGCCTACATCCAGCTGGTCGATATCGCCGGCAACAGCACCACACACGAGCGCGTCGTGCGCGATAGGCTCGTCTTGTTGCCAGGAGACGTGTATGGCGATGATCGCATCGTCTCGAGCTATCAGGCCATACAGGGGCTCGGCTTCTTCGACCCGGTTCCGCCTAACGAAGCGCTCGACGTTGCCCCCAACGACGAGGGCGACATCAACGTCACCTTCAAGGTGAAGGAGAAGAGCACCGGCAGCATCCAGTTTGGTGCTTCGCTGGCGCCATCGGTGGGACTGGCCGGGTTCGTCGGCTACGAGCAGCCGAACCTCTTCGGTCGCGCCAAATCCGGTCGCTTCCGTTGGCTCTTCGGTGCCCGAACGAACGATGTCGAGGTCGCCTACAGCGATCCGTCCATCTTCGGAAGCCGAAACTCGTTCGGCATCTCCTTGCGGAGCGCGCGCGATCAGTTCAGCTACCTGGGTCTCGGTCGGCGGCGCCAGACCGGCGGTACCCTCAGCTTCGGCACGCCGTTATTCGGGTCGCGCTGGACCCGCGTCTCTGTGCGCTACGCCCTCTTCCGAGACGAGTACGACTCCGACGATGCCGATCTCGATCTGGAGCAGCGCGAGCTCCTCGGTGTGGGGACGCGAAGCTCGATCGAACTCCGCCTGTCCCGCGACACTCGCAACCACCCGATATTCCCAACCAGTGGAAGTCGTAACTCAGCCGCCGTGGAATTCACCGGTGGGTTTCTCGGCGGCGACGGCAACTACCGCAAGGTCTCGTTCGAGAGCAGCTGGCACACACCGATCGCCCGCCTCATATCCGATCCGATGAGGACGCCGATCGACCTGACCCTGGGGTTGGGGATCGTCGGTGGTTTCATCGAGGGCAACAACCCGTTTTATCTCGAGCGATTCTTCGCCGGCGGCGTCCGCTACGGCCCGAAGCTCAGGGGCTACGATGAGCTGACGATCACTCCGGAGGGCCACGTCCCACGAGAGGCAGCCAGCTTCAGCCAGCTCGACCGCGTCGGCGAAGCTTATTTCATTCTCAACGCCATGGTCGGCGTCAGACTCGGCAGCAGCTTCTTCGTCAACGCTTTCTACGACGCGGGGAACGTCTGGGCGACCTCGCACGGCCTGAACCCGACCGACCTATTGCGAGGGTTCGGCATCGGCGTAAGCTTAGTCACACCCATGGGACCTCTGGGAATCGACTACGCGTACGGCATCGACCGGCGCGACGCGGTCGGGAGGCCCGATCCGGGATGGAAGCTGCACTTCAGATTCGGGCAGGTATTCTGAGGTGAGTCATACCCGGCCCTGCCACATATGGAGAGGGGAGCAAAAGAGTGCAGTACAAGGTTAGTG
>JBDHKT010000367.1:0-3172 GCA_039586255.1 Gemmatimonadota bacterium
GCTTACTCGGGATTCGCGGCTTCGCTGATCGTCAGCTGGAGACTGTGACGCTGCCGAGCTTCGACCCATCGCCATTGATCGCCGCGCCGCCGCCTACCACGTCGCCCTCTCCGCCGCCATGGCGCTCGCCCCGTTCGCCGCCGAGCCCGCCCACCAGCACGAGTTCATCACGGCGTTCCTGACCCGGTGGGGAAACGCCGACGTCAGAGTCGAACGAGGCCGGAAACGGCGGCGCCAGGCGGCGAGCTAGCCCCGGCCTCAGCCAGCCTGATTTGCGGATCCTTTGACAACACGGCTGTAACGTAGGCGCGATGTCAGCGGGCTATCACAGGGTCCCCGCCAAGCATGACTGAGGCAAGGAAGGGGACGCCAGCGGTCGGGGCAGGAGAGGAATGGGAGGAAGAGCTATGAGGGGGGAGGCGGTTGACGGGCTCACCGGTCATGCTATCATTATATCATGGAACGCACCACTATCTCCCTGCCGCGAGAACTCCTCCAGCGGCTGCGCCGGATCGCCAGCGAGCGACGCACGTCCATGGCGGCCCTGATCCGGGAGGCCGTGGAACAGAAGCTCGAGAGCTATCGCCCGCGCCCGCGCAGCATCGGAATCGGGTCCTCGGGGCACACGGACACGGCGCGGCGCGCCGGCGAGGAGCGTCCGGAGGCGCGCCCGTGGCGCTGATCCTGGACACGGGCCCTCTTTACGCCTCGCTGGACCGGAGCGACGCGGACCATGCCGCTTGCCGCCGCTTGATCGAGGAATCCGAGGAGCCGGTCGTGATCCCGGCACCGGTGCTGGTAGAGGCGGACTACTGGATCCACGTTCGGCTGCACCCGGGTGTGCTCGTGGCTTTGCTGGACGACGTGGTGGCCGGCGCCTACCGCGTGGAGGAGCTGCTCCCCCAGGACTACAGGCGCATCCGCGAGCTTTGCGACCGTTATGCCGATTCGGACATCGGGTTCGTGGACGCGGCTGTCCTCGCGGTCGTGGAACGGCTCGGCGAGCCGAAGCTGGCCACGCTCGATCATCGTCACTTCGGCGTCCTGCGTCCTCGACATGTAGATACCCTGAGGCTGCTTCCCGACTCGCGGAGTTGATCCCATGCTGAGTCAACGCGCCCCAGCCGGACCGGCGCCAGGCAAAGCTCGCCGCTCATGCATGGAGCCGCTACGTTGAAGGACATGACCGCCGCTCAGAAGCTGATGAGTGCCGAGGAGCTGGCTCGCACCTCTGTCCCGGGCAAGGTGGTCGAGCTCGTCCGCGGCCACCTCGTGGTGCGGGAGCCGCCGGGCACGCGCCACGGCGCGGTCGCGGCGCGTCTGACCATCAGGCTCGGCGCTTTCGTCGAACAGGAGAGACTGGGCCTGGTCTTCGCGCAGGATACAGGCTTCAAGATCGAGCGCGATCCAGACACGGTGCGGGGTCCCGACCTGGCCTTCGTGTCGCGGGAACGGCTGGAGCGGATCCCGGAGGTGGGTTATGCCGAGCTGGCACCAGATCTGGTGGTCGAGGTGCTCTCCCCGAACGACCGCCCGGGCGAGGTGCTGGCGAAGATCGGCGACTTCCTGGCCGCGGGCACGCGGCTCGCCTGGCTGGTCGATCGGCGGCGATGCGAGGCGCGCATCTTCCGCTCTGATGGCAGCGTGGCCGTGATCGGCGAGGACGGCGCCCTCGACGGAGAGGACGTCGTGCCCGGCTTCTCCTGTCCGCTGGCAGCTGTTCTCACCGCAGAGTCTTGAATGAACAGGCGGTCGCGGGGACGGTGGGGGGCTTGACCGATTGTTGCACATAGATAATATTGTTGCATGGACGTGCAACAATAGGACATGTATGCAACAATGGACGCATTCGAGGCCCTGGTTGACGAAGCGATCTCGCTGATCGAGCAAGCGCTCGATGGTAGGGTGGCGCTTCGGGAGCTAGCTGTTGTAGACCCGGAAGGTGCGCCCGTCCGGCTGGAAACGCGTTGGGGCTACGGCATCGACCTGCGCTTGGTGCCCGGGTCGGAGGCCCACGACGACAACGGGTTGGTTGTGGAGGTTGGGCCTACGGCCGGGCTGCCCGAAGTGAGCGTGTTCCGACGCGGCTCGGAAAGGCTGCGACAGAGGCTACGAAGCGCGGGGCGATCGTTCGTCGATCTGTCAGGCGTGGTGCACCTGGACCTGCCCGGGCTGGTGGTGGACCGGTCGGATCTCAGGCCGCCGGCCCGGGCGGAGGCCCGGGCGGGATTGATCGACCCTTTTGCCGATCGCAGCTCTCTCGTCTGCCGGGTGCTGCTGTCGGGCCGAGCGTCGCGCGTGTGGGGCATAAGAGAGCTTGCCGAAGCGGCCGGCGTGAGCCCGTCGACGGCTTCGCGAGTCGTCCGGGAGCTAGCGGGCGAAGGTCTGGTGGAGTTTCAGCGCGAAGGCCGCTCTTCACGCACTCAGGTTCCTGACCCACGCCGCCTGTTCGAACGATGGACGCGGGAGTACGACTGGGGTAGGAACCGACAGCTCGCTTTCGACGCTCCGGTTGGGGACCCGCAGAAGTTCCTGCCACGACTGGGGCAGCTGCTCGACGGCCGCCGCTGGGCACTGAGCCTGCATGCCGGGGCGTCACAGGTAGCGCCCCACGCGGACTGGCGCCGCATCCATCTCTATCTAGACGCCGACACGTCGGGCGTGCGCGAGGTCGCCCGGGCAGCGGGCTGGCGCTCAACGGAGGAAGGTGTGCTGTCCGTCATGCTGCCGTTCTACAAGGACTCCGTCTGGTGGGGTCTGGACGTTCTACTGGGTCTGCCGACGGTGAGTGTGCTTCAGCTGGCTCTGGATCTCTGGCACTATCCGCTGCGGGGAAGGGAACAGGCCGAGCACCTACTGGAAACGAAGCTGGAGCGCACCTGGTATGGTTGAGCCAGTAGCGATGGAGCGCGCGTTGCGCCGTGTGCTCTGGGAGTTGCGCGACTATCTGCCGGACCTAGTGCTGATCGGTGGTTGGGTCCCGTATCTCTACCGACGCTATGGCGGTCTCGGCGCCTGGAGCTCGGGGGAATCGCTGACGTTTGAAGTCGACCTTCTGGCGGACATCGAGTTGCCGGCGAAGGGAAGAGCGACGATTGCTGAATCTTTACGCGCTGCCGGTTTCCGACCGGTTAACGAATCGGAATCGCCAGCGGTCTGGGTGCTCGACCCG
>JBDHKT010000368.1:0-3170 GCA_039586255.1 Gemmatimonadota bacterium
CGCCCGTGCGGATGATCGGCGACAGCGTTTCCATCCTCTCATCTGCTTTCAGGCCCGGGCCGTAGCCGGCGGTCTGCACTTTCAGCGAGGCCAGATTCAACCAGCGCCGCAGTATCGGCTCCTCGACCTGCACGTTCTGCACGCGGCTCCGCCGGAACCCCTTCTCGCGTCGGGTGAAGAGGCCGTAGCCGACCTGGAGCTCGTTGCCGTACTGCCTGAGCGTGAAATCGAAGTAGCGCATCAAGCTGGCCAGCACCGAGACGCCCCAGCCGGCGACGCCGAAGATTATACCGAGAACGAAGAGGCCGGTGAGAAATGCCTGCACATCTTGCTGGGCGGTTTGAACGAGGCTCTCGACCGCCTGACCCGATTCCAGGTACTCGGGTGGCAGAAAGCGACCGAGTATCCGGTCGGTGGGCATGAAGTCGAACAGATAGTCGCCGCCGAACAGGACGCCGACCAGGAAACCGGCGCGGTTGGAGGTCGCGCCGGCGATCGCCAGCTGGAGCGGCGAAACGTTGTGGACGGCGGACTCGGCGGCCGTCGGCTGAGCGGGAGCCTCGCCCGGCGTCGTGGCCGCGACGACCGGTGGAGCCTCGTGCGCGAGGCCGACGAGCCGGGCCCGCAAACGCACTCCTTCGTCGCGGCTGACGACCTGTAGCGTCGCCTCGGTCGCCTCGCCGCCCGCGGTCTCGATCCTGGCGGTGGTGACCTTGAAGAGTTGTTGGAAAAGGCCCGCCCGCAGGTCGACGTTTTGGATCCGCGACCGAGGTATGATGCGCCTGCGGCGGAAGAGAACGCCGTGGGTGATTATCAGGCTGTCGTCTGTGATCCGGTAGCGGAAGCGCAGGTAGGAGACGGTAATCCACGCGGCGAAGGAAACGGTGAACACGAAGATCACAACAACCGTCGCGCCGACGCCCGTTTGCGAGGCGATGACGCCGGCTATGACTGCGTAGAGCAGTTGGACGGAGCGGAGTAATGGCGTCAGCGGGTGAAGCCGCTGCCAGCCGTCCCCGCTCTCAGACACGGTCATCGAGCTCCTCGAGTCGGGCTAGCTCCTCGCGCAGTCGCTCGGCTTCATCTGCGGCGAGTCCCGGGATCTCGGCATCCGCACCGCGGGTGCCCGCCGTGTAGATGACCAGCGAGTTGAGGCCGAGCCATCGCTGCAGCGGCGAAGAGCGGGTGTCCACGTGCTGGATGCGCACCCGCGGTATCAGCGAGCGCGACCGCCAGACGACTCCTTTATGGATCAAGACGCGATCGGCCTCGACCTGCCATCGCCAGAAGCGGTAACGGATGCCCGGCCACAGTAGGGAGAACCCTAAAGCCAAAATCGCGGCGAGGCCGCCGATGACGCCGGGGGCGATGAGCCGGATGCCCTCGGGGGCGAGTACCACACCTTCAATGAGACCGACTATCGCGGTTGCCGGCAGCGCGAAGATTAGGCCGGTGACCCTCCAGACGATCGTTACGCGCGGATCGAGTGGGTTCAATCGTCCCCCCGGTCACGAGGTAGCGCTGACATCTTGATCGACCCCGAAAGATGGGTCGATAGGCGCGCCGCCGCGACCGTTCTATCGGCTGTGTTCGCTAGTAAGCGCGACCGACTATGCGGTAGCCGGTTTCTTGGACGGGTAACAGGTAGATGCGAACCGAGCTGGGGCGAGGTGAACCGGCCTGGGGGATCGCCCTGATTTCCAGCTTGGCCAACCGCTCCGCCACCGGCCTGCCACGCAGTTCCTGCCAGAAATCTGAAGTGGTGGGGACGGGCGGGAGCTGTAGCTCGCCAGCCCCGCCATCCGAGATCTGGGGCGCTATCACATCCTCGACCTCGATTCCGGCTGCGGGGAACTCGAAACGCATCTCATAGCGGCGCCCGCTCGCCGGGACGACGCCCTCGGCGACTGCCAGGTCACGGAACCTGAGGAGCGGCGCGCCGGGTGAGCCGCTGACGCTCGGTTCCTCCAGCGGGGTCACCCTGGAAAACCAAAACTCGACGGTGAGGTGGCGGCGTCCGATGATCGCCTGGACCAAGGTCTCCTCTGCCACCGGGTCGCTGAGCCGACCGGCAGAAACGGCCGCGCGGATCAGCTCCTCGTCGAAGCTCGCCACCAGTTTGGCCCCCCAGTAGCCATCTCGGATCGTGCGATTCTGGAAGGCGGGGTTCGGATAGTTGCTCCTCCAGCTGCCGGGATCGAATAGGTCCGTCGAGTAGAAGCCGATCGATGGGTGCTCCGGCTCGTGGGAGTAAACCTCCCAGCTGGCGGTGTAGATGCCGCCGCTGAACAAGCGGGCGCTGATCGCACCGAGGTCGAGGTCGTATTCCACCCCGTCGCGCGGGGCGTTGGGAGCAATACCTGCGCTTCCCAGGCTGGAGCCGAAGTCGATCAGGCAGTGCACTACCCTTAGTTGGCCGTCTTCCTCGACAACGATGTCGAGGGGTTCTGCTGCTTGGCGTCGAGGTGATTGAGCCACGCGGACATGACGTACATGCCGCGCAGCTCGCGCAGGTGCTCGTGCGGGATGGTGTCTGCCGGATCATCCTTGCGCGTCCCCTCGTAGCTGAAGGGGCCGATTGCCCCCGGCATGATCTGACTGGCTACCGCCCTGATGCGGCCGCTGGGGCGCTTGGCCAGGCCCGCCAACATCTCCCGCAGATCCTCATCGCTGATGGGATGAACGCTGCCCAGCCGGTCCTCGAACGCCAGCGATTCATCGGCACGGGCCATGGCCGGATCCAATTCCACGATGTAGACGGCGGGCACGTCGTAACCGGCCGCGTAGAACAGGCGCGAGGTAATCGCCTCGGCCGCGGTCATTAGCTCGTCATAGCCCGGTGGGTCGAACTTGATCAGGTAGAACTCACCGGCTGCATCACGGATCCGGTAGCCGGGAGTGATGCCCCGCACTTTGGCGCCGATAACCGTCCAAAGCCCGCTGGTGTCGGGCGGCATGCCGTGGACGGGTCCGCGTGCCACCTCGGCGGCCGTCATCGGCCGGTCCCCGTTTCTGTGCGTGAACCAGCTGGAGTTCACAACATCGTCGTCGGCGGTCGGGTTGTAGGCCTCGACCTTGTTACCGACCCACGAGCGAAGCGCACGGGGCGGAATGAAGACGTAGGTGAGAGGCTTACGTATGGCCTGCTCGAAGAAGTCGACCGTCACGTC
>JBDHKT010000369.1:0-3169 GCA_039586255.1 Gemmatimonadota bacterium
TAAGCTGGCACCGTAATAGCCGGGATATATGACGCCCGGCTCCTACCGGGAGGCACAGATGAGACTGTCCGTCAAGTCGCTTGCAATAACCTGTGGTATCTTTGGCGGGGCGAGTGTCTTCTTGATGGGCCTGGCCCACCTGATCTGGCCGGGCTACGGCACCGCGTTCCTCGAGCTCGCCGCCTCGATCTACCCGGGCTACGAGGTCGGTGGCTTCGGCTCGGTGATCGTGGGGACCCTTTACGCGGCGGTCGACGGGGCGATCGGCGGGGCCATATTCGCCTGGCTCTACAACCGGTTCGTCGGCTCGCCTGCCGCCGGCTGACAGGCCGGGCGGCCCGGCCGCCCGGACCGCGAAACCCCACCGTTCCCGGGGTCGTAGGGACGGCTAGACAGCATTAGCAGGGTCATTCCAACCCTTTCGCCACCCGGCATGTCTAAGCGAGAGGAACCCCAGCCAAGGTATCCGTCCGCGCCCCATGGGGACGGCGCGTGTCCATCTATAGCTGTTACAGCGGAGGCACACCCATGAAGTTACGGTACCTTAGCGCCCTGGTAGCCGGCGTCCTGGTCGTCATGGCAGCGGCACCGGTACAGGCACAGCAGGAGTGGTCCTTCGAGGGGACCGAGCTCCTGGTCACCAACCTAGTCGGCGAGGTTACGGTGCGCGGCCATGACGGCTCCCGCATCATCGTGCGCGCCCAGCCGGGCGGCGATGACGCCGATGCGATCACCTTCGAGGTCAAGGAAGGCGGCCGGGCCGAGTTCCACTCCGTCTACCCGCTGCACGAGGTCACGGAGATCCACTACCCGCGCCGCCGCGGCGGAAGTAGCGAGTTCCGCCTGGAGAGCTGGACGGACGAGAGCTCATTCCTGGAGGATCTCTACTCCGGCATCTCGGGCCGCGAGCGAATCAGGATCGGTGGCGACGTGGGCAGAGGCGCTCTCGAGGCCTGGGCCGATCTCGAGATCCTCGTCCCGCGCGGCGTTGACATCCGCGTCGCGATCGTTGTCGGCGAGATCAAAGCTGTGGATGTCGAGGCCGGAGTCGACCTCGATACACATAGCGGCAAGGTCACCGCCGAAAACATCGGCGGGAACACGCGCATCGACACCGGCAGCGGTTCCGTCGACGTCACCGGCGTACTCGGCGACCTGTGGGTCGACACGGGCTCCGGCAGCGTCGATGCGGCGAACATCGAAGGCGACGACATCCGCATCGACACCGGCAGCGGCAGCGTGACGATCGATGGTGGGTCGGCATCCAGCCTCGAGGTCGACACCGGCAGCGGCTCGGTGCGGACCAGCGACATCTCCTGCGACGAAGCGAAGATCGACACCGGCTCCGGCTCGGTGACCCTCGATCTGGTCAGGATGGGCGGCGGCAACTTCGTGATCGACACCGGAAGCGGTGGCGTGACCGTTAATCTGCCGGCCGATGCCTCGGTCCACGTCTTCGCCGAGACCGGCAGCGGCGGCATCAACCTCGACGTGCCCAACGCGATGCTGCGCCGCATGAGCCGCGACGAGATCGAGCTCGAGATCGGCGGTGGTGACGCGCGACTCGAGATCGACACAGGCTCCGGCGGCATCACGCTCCGCACTCGCTGAGGCCGCGAGTCTGCTGTAGAGAAAAAAGGAAGGCCGGCCGGGCAGTCCCAGGGAGCTGGGCTGTCACGGCCGGTCTTTGAGCGCCACCAGCCGATTGGCAAGCCCCTCCAGTTCGGGCCTCCTCACCTCTCTCAGGTTCTGCATCAGAGCGTAGCGGGAGGCGAAGAAACCCCAGGATATGCCCAGCGCTATGGGGAGTAGTATGACTGGGCTGGGGTCGCCACCCTCCAGCGCCAGCCCGAGCAGCGCCCCGAACGCGGCGCCGGCGATTCCAGAAGCGGCGAGGACAATCTGCCTCCAGTCGGCGAGGAAGAGATGTTCCTCGATGTGGATCCGCGTCCGGCCGGCGCCTCGTGTCACGGTGACGATCACCCTGCGGCCCTCCTCACCGGATGCAGCGGGGCTCCAGGTGAGCGTTCCACCGACCATGGAGACGTGACCGACGATTCCGAGCATCCCCTGGATCTCATCCACCAGCGCTTCGTATTCCGACTCATGTACCTCGCCCTCGATCGTTCGGTCAATCGCCACTCTGTCCCTATGTAGCTCCGGCGGTCGGGCTACAGCCTCCCCCCGCTCGGCGACCCCAGCGCCGACCGGGCGGGCCAGTTCTCTTGCAGCCTCGCGCACCAATTCCGGCGGGATGCCTACTTCCGCCGCAACTTGTTCCACGGCGCCGATCGATAGCGCGCCCTCCTCGACCGGGTGCGCGGCCTCCAGCTCGGCCGCGCGTTCGAGGATCTTGCGGACCTGGCTGTCGCTGAGCTTGACGCTCCCCGCCGCCGCGGCGGTCAACGCATCGGCGAACTCCACCGGCGTCGCGAACCGCTGGTCGGGCCGCACCGCCAGCGCCTTCACCAGCGCCTGCTCGGCCCGTCCCGGCAGTCCATCGAGGCGCTGACGATGCTCAGGCGATGCGTCGACGAACCTCCCCAGCCGCAGCGCCTCTTCCGTGGGCCACAGCCCCGGCGTTTCGCCGATGAGCATCTCATAGACGACGCAGGCGAGACCGAAGACGTCGGTTCGCTCATCGAACTCGGCGATCGCCGCAGCCTGCTCGGGACTCATGTAGCCCGGGGTACCCAGCGGCACGCCGGTGCGTGTCAGACTATCCTGGCCCGCCGCGCTCACCGCCTTCGCGATGCCGAAGTCCGCGACGACCGCCAGTCCCTCCGAGAATAGAATGTTCTCCGGCTTCACGTCTCGATGGACGACTCCGTGACGATGTGCATGCTCGAGCGCCGCGGCGACCTGCTGGGCGATGCGCAGCGCTACGTCGAGGGGAGCCGGTGCTCCGCGACCTAGATGCCCGCGCAGCGACCCGCCGGCCACATGCGGCATCACGTAGTACAGGAAACCGTCCGCTTCGCCCGAATCGAGCAACGGCAGGATGTGTGGGTGATTGAGTTGGGCGGTGATCCTGATCTCGCGCAGGAAGCGGTCTGACCCGACCGCCGCGGCCAGCTCCGGGCGCAGGACCTTGATCGCGACGTCGCGCTCGTGCTTCAGGTCGCGCGCCAGGTACACGGTGGCCATGCCACCGCTGCCGAGCACGCGC
>JBDHKT010000370.1:0-3155 GCA_039586255.1 Gemmatimonadota bacterium
GCTGCGCGATCCGCGGCGCGCGGCGCTGCCCGTATTCGCTGCAATCGGCGGTATGGTCGTGCCGGCCGGCATCTACTTGGCGCTGCAGGCGGGCGAACCGGGCGCGCGGGGCTGGGGGATCCCGATGGCGACGGACATTGCGTTCGTCGTCGGCTGTATGGCGGTGCTTGGCTCGCGGGTGCCCCATGGGCTGCGGGTGACACTTCTGTCACTGGCGATCGCCGACGACATCGGCGCGATCCTGGTGATCGCTATCGGCTATACCGAGTCTCTCAATCTCACGGCACTCGTCCTGGGTCTCTTGGGGCTCTTCGTCGTCTTCCTGTTGGCGCGCGTCGGCGTTCGCAGTTTCCTGGTCTACACAATCGTTGGGACTTTGATCTGGATCGCGTTTCACGAGTCGGGTGTCCATGCCACCATCGCCGGTGTGGCGCTCGGTCTCCTCACCCCGACCAGGGCGTACATCAGCGAGGGATTGTTCGGCGAAATACTCAATCGGGCCAGCGAGGTCTTCCACGGCGGTGATTTTGAATCGGAGGGAGACCGCGGCGCCAAGCTGCTGCGCTTCCGGCAGGTGGCGCGCGAGACGATTCCGCCGGTAGAGTACTTGGAGACGGTACTCCATCCCTGGGTGGGTTTCATGATCATGCCGCTCTTCGCGCTCGCCAACGCCGGTGTGCCGTTCCAGCTTGCGGATCTCGCCGACCCGGTGGCGCAGGCGGTGTCGGCAGGCCTCCTCATCGGGAAGCCGCTGGGGATAGTCGTTCTGAGCTTCATCGCCGTCCGCATCGGCCTGGCGCGACTGCCGGAAGGGGTCGGTTGGGGTGTGCTCACGGGCGGCGGCTTTCTGGCGGGTATCGGCTTCACGATGGCGCTGTTCATCGCGGGGCTTGCCCTGGAAGGCGAGATGCTCGATGCTGCCAAGGTCGGTGTGCTCGGTGCCTCGGCAGTGGCCGCGGTGATCGGGATGTCGATACTCAACTACATGCTTCCGAAACGATAACGCGCTCAGCGTGCACGGGAGAAACCCATGAGAACGACATTGGCGGGGTTTGCGGTGCTGCTCGCAGTCGCCTGCGCCGGCCCCGAGATCCGGGAAGAGGTACAGCCTCTCGTCGATGCGGCCTGGCTGGAAGACAACCTCGATGCTGTTGTCGTACTCGACATTCGCGCCAACCGCCCCGACGGGAGTCCCTATCAAGTTGGCCACATCCCGGGCGCCGTCCATTCGTCGTACGCGCAGGATCCCTGGCGCGTTACCCGTGACGGCGTGCCGGCCGTGCTTCCTCTCAACGTTGACCTGGTGGACCTGATCGGCGGGCTTGGAATCTCGAACGACGATCATGTTGTGGTCGTGGCGGAGGGTCAGTCGGCGGGGGACCTGGGCTCGTCCACGCGGGTCTACTGGGGGTTCAAAGTAGTGGGGCACGAACGGGTCTCGATACTGAACGGTGGTTTCACGGCATGGGCAAATGCTGGGTACCCAACCGAGGCCGGCCGCAACGAGCCGACGCGTACGACTTACACTGCGAACTATCAACGGCAGCTCGTGGCCACCACGCGAGACGTCGTCGCTGCGCTCGAGAGCGGCACGCCGCTTATCGACGCACGCTCCGAGCCCTACTACCGGGGGGAACGAAAGTATGCCATGGCGGCCCGCTACGGCACGATCAGCGGCGCGAAGAACGTTCCGGGTCCGATGCTGACAGTCGGTAGCGGAGGGATGTTCGCCGAGGCGGAGACGGTCGCAACTCTGTGGGCCGAGGCCGGGTTGCCCACCGAGGGTGAGCAGATCGCATTCTGCAACATCGGTCATTTCGCATCGCTCGCCTGGTTCGCTGCCTATGAGCTGGTCGGTAATAAAGAGGCGAGGCTCTACGATGCCTCTCTCGTGCAGTGGTCGGCTTACCCCGACCTCCCGATGGACAACACCGACAACCCGAACCGCCAGTAGCTGAAACAGGCACCGCAGGCACCGGAGGGGAGGGCCGATCGTGGCAGACGAGCGGGAGACCTCGAAGAGTGGAGACCCGATCCTGCGCCACGCCCAGCACGAGCGACCCCTCTCGGTCGCGACCGGGGACCCCAGGACGGTGGAGCGGATAGGCCATCATGTGGAGCGCTTCGCTAGCCCGTTCGATGTGCTCCACGAGGTTATCTCCGATCTCGTCCATCTCGACATCTTCCACGCGGCTCCCAACGCGGACAGGGACTATCACACGCTCGTCACCTGCGGGATGAGCGACCGGCCTATGACGGTGCCCTGGCGGCTCCGCGCGCTGCGCTATGCCGAGTTGATGCTCTGCCTGCCGGCGGATTGGCCGCTGTCCTGGGAGGACCTGGAGGACGAGCGCAACTACTGGCCGATCCGTCTACTCAAGAGTCTGGGCAGGATGCCGCACGAATACGAGACCTGGCTCGGACCGGGCCATACGGTGGGCAACGGCGAACCGCCGGTGCCGTACGCGGATGGCATAGCGCTGTGCGGCATCGTGCTGACGAACCCGCGACTGTTCCCGGAGGATTTCTCGGATGTGCGGGTCAAGTGGCGAAAGACTGTAAACGTCTATGCGGTGCTGCCGCTCCGCGCCGACGAGCTCGACTTCAAGCTGGACCACGGGTTCGAAGCGTTGGAGGAGCTTCTCGGGGGCGCTGGAGTCAACGAGCTGCTGCGCCCCGATCGATCGAGCGTGGTAGCCTGAAACAGTAGGCGCGTAGCCCGGCTTCTTCACACGATGTGCTGAGAGTGCGGCCGGCGCGTATGTTGTAGGCGCTGGGAAACCGCCGCGTCGGAGAAATCGCGAAACGGAGTGCCAGGCGCATGACACAGTCGAAGAAGGTGGAGACCGGAATGTCCTTTCGCTCTGCGATCGATCAGATCCTGACGATTGTCGGTGTTATCGTCATAGTGGTGACGGTAACCCTGCTGACCGAGTCATGGACGCCGCTCTTCGTCGTCATGGTTGGCGCCCTGATGATCGGGGCCGGTGCCTGGCGGCTGGGCACTCGCCTGCTCCCCAATCGTCGCGTCTACCTGGGACTGCGCTCCGAGGTCGAGTACTTCATCAGGCTCGTGCGGCGGCTCAACGCGCACGCGCTGGAAGAGCAGGTCGAGAAGGTCGAGAACCTCACGGTCGAGATGAAGGAGTCGGTAG
>JBDHKT010000371.1:0-3150 GCA_039586255.1 Gemmatimonadota bacterium
TATCATCCAGGCTGCCGGCTGCGTGCCGCCAGCCGGGACCGCCGCGTTTCTCCCCCGCGTTAACTCCCGCGGCGCGACGGACCGCGGCACGCAGCCTGCATCGCAGCTCGTTGTGTCCACCGGGTGCTCCGCCCCCTGCTTCCCCGCTGCTGCTTCACTTTCAGGACGGAGCGACCCAGTGAACGAGACATTGGCTGCTGGCAAGATCCTACTTGCCATCGTAACCTGTTGCGTCGGGGCGACGTGGGTGATTCCGGTGAAACTCGTCGCTCCGTGTTGTGTAGATGCCGGCGGCCGGGCAAATGTTAAAACCGGCGAGGCCGTAACGCGGGCCGCCTGTCGGGATAGGGGCGAAGGATCGGATGCGACCAGCGGACAGCGAAGGGCGACCAGTTCGGGACGGGGAATCGACGGCTCCGACGTCAGGAGCGAGCCGTGCGCCGGGCCTCGGCGCGGTTGTGGCCGCCTTCTTCACCGGCCTGGCGCTGGCGCTGATCCTTACCGGGTTGGGCAGCCTTGTCAGCAGCTCGCTCGCCATAGCTTTCCTGCTCGGCGAAGTCGGATTCCTTGGTGGCGTGGCTCTGTATTTGGCGGCTACAGGGCGCAGTGTGCGGGCCGCCCTCAGGCTGGTGGGCGTGCCGGGCGCGGCCTATTCGCTCGCCGTGCAGTTGGGGATCGCGCTGCTGTTCTTCAATCTGGCGGCTACGATACTCCTGGGGCCGCCGGCGCAGGATATCGAGTTTGTCACGGGGGCCGAGGGAGCGCTGGAACGGATCGCGCTGGTAATCGGCGTGGCGCTGGCCGCGCCGGTGATCGAAGAGTCGTTGTTTCGGGGCCTGCTGCAGGGTGTTCTGGAAATGCGACTTCGGTACCGGTACGCCATAGCGGTGACGGCTATGGCCTTTGGCCTGCTTCACGGCCCTGACGGAGCGCTGTTCTTTTTCTTTTGGAGCCTTCCGGTCGGTTGGATGACCTGGCGTAGCGGCAGTATCCTGCCCGCCGTGGTAGTGCACGCCGTGAACAACGTCATCGGTCTGCTGGGTTATCTGGCGGCCGGCCCAGTGGACCCGGAAGCGATTGAGTATGGCTCTGGCGCGATCCCGCTGGCGGTCATTATCCTGGTCGTTGCCGTATACTGGGCCTACCGGCTGTGCGTGCGGGTGGACCGGGTCGAGGGATTGAGAGGCGGTTCTGCGAAACAAGGGTGACACACGCCCCGTAATGTTCTATGTCGAGCGGCTGCGCTCGCGTAGTCGCGACGAATTACAGCGGGCAGGTGAGGGCGGCGAACCCCGAAAGTCGTGACCGACTGAATATGGAAGATATCACGAAAAAACGCCTCAAGTTCTTGGCGGGGTTCGCCGTCTACTTCGTGACGCTGTGGTTCTTCTGGAACACGCCTATCGTATATCCCCTGAAAATCTTCGTCGTCCTGTTGCACGAGATCAGCCACGGTGCGATGGCGTTGGCGACCGGCGGCACGATCGACAGGATAGTGATCACGGCAAACGAAGGTGGCCTCTGCCAGTGCCCGGGCGGCAACACGTTCCTCGTGCTGTCGGCCGGCTATCTCGGTAGCCTCCTCTGGGGTGTGGCGATCCTCTGGGCCGCCCGCGGTCGTGGAGCGACCCCGCAGATCGCAGCGGCGGTGATCGGTGCGCTGGTGATCGGGGTCACGCTCATGTACGTACGCAACCCGTTCGGACTGCTGTTCGGCGTCGCGTTCGGCGGTGTTCTCATCATGGCGGGCCGCCAGCTACCGGTCGAGGGTAACGCCGCGCTGCTGACAGCGCTCGGCCTCACCAGTTGCCTCTACGCGGTCCTCGACATCAAGAGCGACGTGCTCGAGCGACCGGAGCTCATGTCGGATGCGCGGATGCTGGCCGAGGTGACCGGTGTTCCCACACTGTTCTGGGGCACCCTGTGGATTGCTCTGGCACTCTTCGTCAGCGGCTGGTTGTTGAGGCGGGCGTTCGAGCGGTCGGGGTCACCCGACGTGAGCAAGGAGACATTCGAGGTCTAGCAGCGCTCTGGGGGCGCCGGGTGAAGTCGTCTCGCTTCGTGTCGCCCGGCAGTCGACCCCACTGGCTTGTTGCGGCGTCAGCGTGGGTGCCGGGCTCCAAACTACGCTCGGACGACTTCCCCGCGGCGCCCCTGTCCTTCGCAAGACGGCTGCGGCGCTTCTACAACGTCGGGGCTTGCCTCGACTCCCACGGCCCACCTAGAAGAATGCGGTCAACGACACGTAGACGGTCGTGGGTACGATGCCGTACTCCGAGGGGATATCGAACTGGGTTTCCGGCGTCCCGTCGCCGAGACCGAGGTAGACACCGCCTAGGAGAGTGACCTCGTTGGAGACCGAGTAGGAGGCGCCCGGGAAGATCAGCGCGCTCGGGTCGTTCAGGTTCGTGAGTACGAGCAGGGTGGTGCCGAACAGCGGGTGTGCCTGGAAGGCGGCTTGAGCAGCGACCTCGTCCCGGCCCAGCACCTGTAGCTCACCGCGGGCCAGCGGGTCGGAGAACACGACGTCGAACAATTCGTCGGCGCCGGCGGCGCCGAAGTCGTCGTGCTGGTACTCGAGGACAAGGTAGAGATCGCGGTCGAAGGCATCGACCCGCGTGTCGGCGCCGATCGTGCCGCGGAAGATCAGCTCGTCGGCCTCATCTCTCAGCGAGAGCTCTCCGCGTAGCGCGATACGACCGACGGAGCCGGCTGCGCCGAGCGCAGCCGCGGCCTGTTCGTGCAGGGCGCCGGCCCAAGCCGACACCTCCCATCCCTTCCACACCGTGCGTCCCCGGGCCAACGCCGTCAGCGTCTCACCGACGCCGGTATCGGACATCCGCAGTACGAGGTCGATATCGCTCAGTGTTCCCGGGAACGCCTGAAAGCGTATCGCGTCGACACCGCCGCGGTACTCGCGGAAGGGATCGGCGGGATCGAATGGCGCGAACGGATCGGCGGGTGTGAGAAAAAGGGTCGTGGCCCAGGAGATCGTCTGACGACCGACCGTCGCTTCGAACGCGTCGGCGCTGTACTGCAGGCTGAGCCGGTCAAAGCGGTGCCGCCAGAGCCAGTGGTCCGACTCTTTGATCGTCCACTGCAGGTCGAGCCATTCGCCACCGCCCGGCGTAAGCCCCCCGATGATGCTGC
>JBDHKT010000372.1:0-5745 GCA_039586255.1 Gemmatimonadota bacterium
GCGGAACGCCTTCCAGCGGCTGTACGACATGATCGTGTCGTACGGGACGGAGGAGTACACCGAGTACAAGAAGAAGATCACGCACTACAAGTTCTTCGAGGACCCGTTCGAGGAAGGCAAGGACGCGGTCTTCGGCCTCGACGTCGCTCTGATGAAGCTGGCACAGACGATCAAGGCGGCGGCGATGAGCTACGGTCCCGAGCGGCGGGTGGTTCTGCTGCACGGGCCGGTGGGAAGCGCCAAGTCGACTATCGTGCGGCTGCTGAAGAAGGGGCTCGAGCACTATTCGCGGACGCCGGACGGCGCGCTCTACACCTTCCGCTGGGTGGGTGACGGCGCCACCGCGCCTGCCCTGCCCGACGTCGCCGGGTCGCCGGAGGCGGCGGCGCGGCTCCAGGAGGAGGGGATGCCGTGCCCGATGCACGAGGAGCCGCTGCATCTGGTGCCGGCGCTGTTCCGCCAGGTCTACCTGGACCACATCAACCAGAGCGTCGCCGACGACCGCCGTATCATCGCCGTGCAGGGCGACCTCTGTCCCGCCTGCCGCTACATGTACAACCAGTACATGGGTCGCTACGACGGCGACTGGACGAAGGTCATCGATCACATCCGCGTCAACCGCCTGCTGATGTCGGAGCAGGACCGCATCTGCATCGGCACGTTCCAGCCGAAGGACGAGAAGAACCAGGACTCGACCGAGCTGACCGGCGACATCAACTACCGCAAGATCGCGCTCTACGGCTCGGACTCCGACCCACGCGCCTTCAATTTCGACGGCGAGTTCAACATCGCGAACCGCGGGCTGATCGAGTTCATCGAGGTCTTGAAGCTGGACGTCGCGTTCCTCTACGACCTGCTGGGCGCATCTCAGGAGCACAAGATCAAGCCGAAGAAGTTCGCGCAGACCGATATCGATGAGGTCATCATCGCGCACACCAACGAGCCGGAGTACCGGCGGCTCCAGAACAACGAGTTCATGGAGGCGCTGCGCGACCGGACGGTGAAGATCGACATCCCGTACGTCACGCAGCTCGACGCCGAGGTCGACGTCTACGCCCGCGACTTCAACCAGACGCGCGTGCGCGGCAAGCACATCGCACCCCACACCATCGAGATGGCGTCGATGTGGAGCGTGCTGACCCGGCTCGAGGAGCCGAAGAAGGTGAACCTCACCCGGCTGCAGAAGCTCAAGCTCTACAACGGCAAGACGCTGCCCGGGTTCACCGAGGACAACGTCAAGGAGCTGCGCAAGGAAGCCGAGCGCGAGGGGATGCAGGGCATCTCGCCGCGCTACATCCAGGACAAGATCTCGAACTGCCTCGTCGCCGACATCGAGGAGGGCTGCGTCAATCCGTTCATGGTGATGAAGGAGCTCGAGTCGGGTCTCAGGCACCACTCGCTGGTCACCAGCGAAGAGCAGCGCGAGTTCTACCGCGAGCTGCTGACGACGGTGCGCGAGGAGTACGAGGACATGGTGAAGAACGAGGTGCAGCGCGCGATCAGCGCCGACGAGGAGGCGATCTCGCGGCTCTGCGCCAACTACATCGACAACGTCAAGGCCTACACGCAGAAGGAGAAGGTCAAGAACAAGTACACTGGCGAGTACGAGGACCCCGACGAGCGGCTGATGAGGTCGATCGAGGAGAAGATCGACATCCCCGAGAGCCGCAAGGACGACTTCCGTGCCGAGATCATGAACTACATCGGCGCGCTCGCCGTCGAGGGCAAGAAGTTCGACTACACGACGAACTCGCGCCTGCAGAAGGCGCTCGAATTGAAGCTGTTCGAGGACCAGAAGGACTCGATCAAGCTGACCAGCCTGGTCTCGTCCGTGGTGGACAAGGAGTCGCAGGAGAAGATCGACGTGGTGAAGAGCCGGCTCATCCGTGACTACGGCTACTGCGAGATCTGCGCGACCGACGTCCTCAACTTCGTGGCCAGCATCTTCGCGCGTGGTGACGTAAAAGAGCAGGAAGAGTGAGCAGAGACTCCTTAGCAGGGTTCTCGTCGATCAAGCGGATTGAGCGAGACAAGAAGCGGTTCGATGCGATTATCCGCGGAAGGATCAAGCAGGACCTCCGCAAGCACATCACCCGGGGGGAGCTGATCGGCAAGCGGGGCCGCGAGGTCGTCTCGATCCCGATGCCGCAGATCGAGCTGCCCCACCTGAAATACGGCCGCAAGGGGATGAAGGGCGTCGGCCAGGGCGAGGGCGAAGAGGGGACGCCGATCGGGGTCGGCGAAGGCGAGGGCGGCGCCGGCGGCGCCGGCGACCAACCGGGCTACCACCTGCGCGAGGTCGAGCTCTCGATCCAGGAACTGGCTGAGATCCTCGGCGAAGAGCTCGAGCTGCCGCGCATCGAGCCGCGGGGCAGCCGGACGCTGAAGAGTCGGCGCAGCCGCTACAAGACGATCCGCAGCACGGGGCCCGAGAGCCTGCGCTCCTTCAAGCGCACCTACCGGCAGGCGCTCAAGCGGCAGATCTCCTCCGGGACCTACGACTACGAGCGACCCATGGTGATGCCGGTGCGCGACGACTACCGCTACCGTTCCTGGAAGGAGGAGCCGGAGCCGGTGTCGAACGCGGTCATCATCTACATGATGGACGTCTCGGGCTCGATGGGTAACGAGCAGAAGGAGATCGTGCGGATCGAGTCGTTCTGGATCGACACCTGGATCCGCGCCCATTACCACGGGATCGCCAACCGCTACATCGTCCACGACGCGACCGCGAGACCTTCTACACGACGCGCGAGTCGGGCGGCACGCGGATCTCCAGCGCCTACGAGCTGGCCGCCAAGGTCATCGCCGGCGAGTACGACCCGGAGGAGTGGAACATCTACTGCTTCCACTTCTCGGACGGCGACAACTGGGGCGGCGGCGACGACGAGAAGTGCTTCGAGCTGCTGAACGAACGCATCCTGCCGGTGGTCAACCTGTTCGGCTACGGCCAGGTCGAGAGTCGCTACGGGTCGGGCCAGTTCTACGAATCGCTGGACGAGCAGGTCGAGGACGAGAAGCTCGCCCTGTCGCACATCACGGACCGCGAGGCGATCCTCGATTCGATCCGCGACTTCCTGGGTAAGGGCAAGTAGATGCCGCAGACGCTGACCCCCGAACTGCGCGAGCTGCAGGGCGAGATCGAAGGGTACGCCCGTAATTACGGTCTCGATTTCTTCGACGTGATCTTCGAGGTCCTCGACTGGGACGAGATCAACGAGGTCGCCGCCTACGGCGGCTATCCGGCGCGCTACCCGTATTGGCGCTTCGGGATGGAGTACTACGCGCTGGCCAAGGGCTACGCCTACGGGTTGCAGAAAATCTACGAGATGGTGATCAACAACGACCCGTGCTACGCCTACCTGCTGGCCGCGAACCCCGTCGTCGACCAGAAGCTGGTCATGGCGCACGTTTACGGCCACGCCGACTTCTTCAAGAACAACTACTCGTTCGAGCACACGAACCGGAAGATGATCGACGAGATGGCGAACCACGCCACCCGCGTTCGCCGTTACATGGAGTCCTACGGCGAGGACGAGGTGGAGAGCTTCCTCGACATCTGCCACTCGCTCGACAACCTGATCGACTACAACTCGCCCTACATCAAGCGCCGCCGCCGCCCGGAACCGGCGGACGTCGATCCCAGCCACCCCTCGCGCCGGGTACAGCCGCGCCGACTCGCCGCCAAGGAGTACATGGAGGAGTACATCAACCCCGAGGAGGTGCTGGCGGCGGAGGCCGAGCGGCTACAGGAGGAGCGCAAGAAGGAGGAGCACTTCCCGGCCAGCCCGGAGAAGGACATCCTCGGCTTCCTACAGGAGTATGCACCGCTGACCAACTGGCAGCGGACGGTGCTGGGGATCGTCCGCGAGGAGGCGTACTACTTCGCGCCGCAGGGCCGGACCAAGATCATGAACGAGGGCTGGGCCAGCTACTGGCACTCGACGATCATGACGCAACGGGCCCTGCACGCCTCGGAGCTCATCGACTACGCCGATCACCACAGCGGGACCGTCGCGACGCAGCCCGGTCGGCTGAACCCGTACAAGCTGGGGCTCGAGCTGCTGCGCGACATCGAGGAGCGCTGGGACAAGGGCCGGCACGGGCCCGACTGGGAGGCGTGCGACGATTGGGAGACCCGCAAGAACTGGGACACCGGCGCCGGTGAGGGCCGCGAGAAGATCTTCCAGGTCCGCTCTATATATAATGACGTGACCTTCATCGACGAGTTCCTGACCCCGGAATTCTGCCACAAGCACAAGCTGTTCGTCTACGACTACAACGAGGCGACCAACGAGTACCGGATCTCGAGCCGCTCGTTCGACGAGATCAAGCAGGGACTACTCTTCCAGCTCACCAACTTCGGGCAGCCCTGGGTCTACGTGCGGGACGGCAACCATCTGAACCGGGGCGAGCTGGTCCTCTGGCATCGCTACGAGGGCGTGCCGCTGCGGCTCGACTACGCGCAGGAGGTCCTCGATAACCTCTATCGGCTCTGGAAGCGTCCGGTCCACCTGGAGACCTGCGACGACGACCGGCCCATCGTGCTCAGCTACGACGGCGAGGAGCACAAGGTCGAGGAGCGGACCGAGGACTGAGCCCACCGGGGCCTTGTAACAGCCTCCACCTCCGATTAGCTTTTTCGCGCCGCGGCAGCCCGCTGCCGGCGACGGACCATACGAATGGGAGGGGTCAAGAGGTGGCCGACGACAAGCAGACCACGCTGATCAGCAAGATGAGCGCCCACCACACGCCGCAGCTCAGGGACTTCTTCGAGGGCTCCGCCATCGAGGGCGACTGGCAGCTCATCTTCGCCGCCAGCTATAATGGCTGCATCATCTCGCTTCCCGCCACCGACGGCGGCCAGATGCGTCTCCGCATCGCCGCCAAGTTCCGCGACGGCCAGCCCTACCTCGAACTCCGCGCCCAGCACATCGGCCAGGCCGAAGAGGACGAAGACGGGTAGCACCGCCGCCCCCAAACCATGCCCCGCCCCCCCTCCGTCCTTCTCGTAATCGTAATCGTACTCGTAATCCCACTCGTCATCGTAATCGAATCCTGCACCCAACACCCAACCGAAATCATCCTCGCCTCCACCACATCCACCGAGGACTCCGGCCTCTTCGAAGCGATCCTGCCCGCCTTCCGCCGCGCGCACCCCGACTACCGGGTCCGGGTGATCGCCGTCGGCTCGGGCGAAGCGCTACGGCTCGCCGCCCGCGGCGACGCCGACGTCGTGCTCGTCCACTCGCCGCGGGCGGAAGAGGAGTTCATGGCGGCGGCGCACGGCGAATCGCGACGCCCCGTCATGTACAACGACTTCGTCATCGTCGGGCCCGCCGGGGATCCGGCGCGCGTCTGCGGCTTCCTCGACGCGCCGTCGGCGCTGGCCTGCATCGCCCGGCGCGGCTCGCCCTTCATCTCCCGGGGCGACGACTCGGGCACCCACGCCCGCGAGCGCGAGCTGTGGGCGGCCGCCGGCGTGGAACCGGCGGGCGACTGGTACCGCGAGGCGGGTCAGGGGATGGGGGCGGTTTTGATGATGGCGAGCGAGCGGCGCGCTTACACGCTGAGCGATCGCGGCACGTTCTCGAGCCTCGAGGACCGGCTGCGGCTCGACGTCGTGGTCGAGGGCGATCCGCGATTGCTCAACCAGTACTCGGTCATCGTGGTGCGCGACGCGTCGAACCTGGAAGGAGCGCGCAGCTTTGCCGACTGGATAACCTCGATTGCCGGACAAGAGAC
>JBDHKT010000373.1:0-3148 GCA_039586255.1 Gemmatimonadota bacterium
CGACGTCGAAGCGCGCAGGCCGGTGATCGGTAACGTCACAGGTGGAATCAGCGGGCCGGCGATACGACCGATGGGCGTCTACGCAACGTGGAAGGTCGCCTCCCGGGTCAAGCTGCCGGTGATTGGCATCGGCGGGATCTGCAACGCCCGTGACACGATGGAGTATATCCTCGCCGGCGCAGCTCTCGTCCAGATCGGGACTGCCATGTTCGTCGACCCACACACGGCGCCCGAGACGATCGAGGGGCTACGAGAGATCTGCGCCCGGCAGGGAGTGGATAAGCTGTCTCAGCTGGTTGGGGCTTTGGAGGCCTGATGACTGACTCTGTGAAGGACCAAATCATTGTCGCGCTGGACCTGCCGACGCGTAAGGACGCGCTGCAGCTCGTTGATGCGCTGGGAGACGAGGCCCAGATCGTCAAGGTGGGCGCCATACTGTTCACCGATGCGGGGCCGAGCCTGCTCGACGAATTGAAGAAGCGGGGCAAGCGGATCTTTCTCGACCTCAAGTTCCACGACATCCCCAACACCGTGGCGGGAGCGGTACGGGCGGCCACGCGGCGCGGCGTTCATATGCTGACGGTCCACGCGTCGGGCGGCCAGGCGATGCTCGAAGCCGCCCTCGAGGCCGCGGGCCCGGACGGCCCCGATGTCGTGGCCGTGACGCTGCTGACCTCGCTGGTCAGCGAAGACGTCGAGCAGGTCTTCGGCCGCGCGCCCGTCTCGCTGGTCGACGAGGTGGTCCGCCTCGCCTCGCTGGCGGTGGCCGCCAGGCTGCCGGGCGTTGTGGCTTCGCCGACCGAGGTCAAGCCGATCAAGCGAAGCTATGGTGACGTCCTCAAGGTCATCACCCCCGGCATCCGCCTGCCCGGTGACGATCCGGCGGACCAGAGCCGCTACGCGACTCCGAAGGACGCCGCCAAGGCGGGCGCCGATTTCATTGTCGTTGGCCGCTCCATCACCAAGGCGAAGGATCCGGCCGCTGCCTTCGATGCGGTAGCCCAGTCCTTCGCGTCGGGCCAGCGAGCTTGACCGTATCCGGCTCATGACGCTTCGGCTACACAACACTCTGACACGACGGATCGAGGCATTCCGGCCCCTCGACGAGGCACGGGTCCGCATCTACACCTGCGGCCCCACCGTCTACGACACCGCTCATATAGGGAACTTCCGCACCTTCCTGTTCGAGGACATCCTACGACGATACCTGAAATGGAAAGGCTACGAGGTCGTTCAGGTGCGGAACCTCACCGATGTCGATGACCGGACGATCCACGCCGCAGTCGCACAGGGGATCGGCCTGCGCGAGCTGACCCTGCCGTTCATCGACGCGTTCTTCAGAGACCACGATCGCCTGGGGCTCGAACGTGCCGAGCACTACCCGCGGGCGACCGACTACGTGCCTCAGATGGTGGAGATGGTGCAGAGGCTGGTCGAACGCGGCCTCGCCTATGAAGCGGATGGCTCGGTTTACTTCGATATCTCCGAGTTCCCGGCCTACGGTGAGCTGGCCCAGCTCGACCGTGCGTCACAGCGTGAAGGGCGCGAGACCGGCGACGCGGCCTACGACAAGGGCGACGCCCGTGACTTCGTCCTCTGGAAGGGCGGCGAGCGACCGGAGGAGGGAGACGTCGCGATCTGGGACTCGCCCTGGGGGGCGGGGCGGCCCGGCTGGCACCTCGAGTGCTCCGTCATGGCGATCGAGCACTTGGGACAGAACTTCGACGTCCATTCCGGCGGCGTCGATCTCGTCTTTCCACACCACACGAACGAGATCGCCCAGGCGGAAGGCGCGACGGGGGAGCCGTTCGCACGCTTCTGGCTGCACGCCAAGCACGCGCTGCTCGACGGCCGCAAGATGTCCAAGTCGGAGAACCACTACTACACCGTGGACGACCTCGTCGACAAAGGGTACCGGCTGTCTGCGATTCGGCGCCTCCTCATCTCGGGCCACTACCGAGCCGAGCTCAACTTCACCCTCGCCGGCCTCGATGACTCGACCCGCTCGGTCGAGCGGCTGATGGAGTTCCGACGCCGTCTGCGGGCCAGTCGCTCGGACGACGCCGGTCTGGGACCGACCCGCCTGCCCGAGCTCGCCGCCCAAGCGCTGACGGACTTCGAGACGGCGCTCGACGACGACCTCAACATCGCAGAGGCTTGGGGCGCCCTCTTCGTCTTCGTCCGCGAGGCAAACACCGAGATCGACAAAGCCGGCGAGTGGGTGCCCGCCGCCGACGCCGATGCCGCCCTCGACGCCGTCGAGTCCGTCGACAAGGTCTTCGGCGTCCTCGCCCTGGCGGAAGGGGAGGGCGGGGCGGTCTCCGAGGAGTTGCGCGCCTGGGTCGAGGGTAAGCTGGCCGAGCGCGCAAATGCGCGCGCCGCAAAGGATTACGCCCGCGCCGACGCCATCCGTGCCGAGCTGGCCGAGAGGGGCGTCGAGGTCGATGACTCGCTGGCAGGAAGCCGCTGGCGCCTGGTCGGCTAAGGTTGACACTATCTGATATCTGAAGTACAATTCTCGGCTAATTGCAAACGCTGACGTAGCTCAATCGGCAGAGCGGCTGATTTGTAATCAGCAGGTTGCGGGTTCAAGTCCCGCCGTCAGCTCCAGACAGCAACGGCTGGACGGCTTGGAGACAGCAGACGGGCGATCCGGCGGCGACGCGAGGCCCTCCGGGTTCGTCGTCTTTCTGTGTCCACAGCCCGGCCGCAAGGTGGGAGGCTCAGAGGCCGGCCGGACCACCGGCTCATATGGCCCGGTCTTTCCATCCATTGAGATCCAGTGGTGGGGTGCCCGAGCGGCCAAAGGGAGCAGACTGTAAATCTGCCGGCTGATGCCTACGAAGGTTCGAATCCTTCCCCCACCATCCAGCGTGAACCGGCGCTCGCCCCCTGTTGATCGAGGGGTTTGCGACGCGCGGCTTGAACCGTTCCTGAAGGAGCGAGGAGAACATGGCGAAGGCAAAGTTTGAGCGGACGAAGCCGCATGTGAACGTGGGAACGATAGGCCACGTGGACCATGGCAAGACGACCCTGGTGGCGGCGATCACGGAGGTGCAGTCGAAGCGTGGTTTGGCGGAGTACGTGCCGTTCGACCAGATCGACAAGGCGCCGGAGGAGCGTGAGCGTGGGATCACGATAGCGACGG
>JBDHKT010000374.1:0-3147 GCA_039586255.1 Gemmatimonadota bacterium
TGACCTCGACTTCGGGCTCGACCCGGCCGACGGCCAGCGCCTTGTCGACGATCTCGCCCCGTTCGACCTCGACGGTGCGCACCTCGTCGCCGTTCCCACTGCCGTTCCGTACGGCGGCGACCGCTCCAACGCCGACGATCGCGATGGTGACAACCCCGAGGGTGACCTTCGTCCGTCGCTTCATCCTACTGCTCCGTCTATAAGTCCTTAGCGCGTTGATATTTGGGTTTCCGAGCCCGCTGTGAGCCCCATTCCCCACCGCCGATTCGGTCCTCTCCCGGTGTACAGTCGAACTCAGGACCTGTGGGAAGGGGGTTCTAGGCGACACTACGAGCCGGTAGACGGCAGGTTTCAGGGGCCGTCCGCCGTCTCCCGGGTACGCCTCATCGGCCGATTTGACAGTCCAAATGGCTATAGGGTTGGCGGGCTCTACATGAGTCCCCGGAAGTAACCCCCGTCGATGTGGATGGCAGTGCCGGTGATGTATGTAGCGCGCTCCGATGCGAGGAAGGCGACCAGGTCGCCCAGCTCCTTCGGGTCGCCCATGCGGCCGGCGGGGATGTTGTCGACCAGTCCGGTCACGACCTGCTCGACGGACTTGCCGGACTGGGCGGCCCGGGTCTCCGCCAGCTCGGTGACCCGGTCGGTGGCCATGTAGCCGGGGCAGACCACGTTCACGGTGATGCCGTCAGCGGCGAATTCCTGGGAGATCGTCTTGGCGTAACCGACGACGCCGGGCCGCACCGTGTTCGAGAGGACCATGGCCGGGAGCGGCGACTTCACGGAGATCGAAGTGATGCAGACGATTCTGCCCCAGCCGTTGCGTTTCATGTAAGGGATCGCCGCCTGCGACATGCGGATGGCGCTGAGCATGCTCAGCTCCAGGGCCTCGACCCAGGCCTCCGCCGGTGTCTGCGAGCTGGTCGTCGCCGGAGGGCCGCCGGCGTTCGTGACCAGGATGTCGAGACCGCCGAATTCCTTGACCGTGGCCTCGATGAACTCCTGTGGCCCGTTCTCCGTGGCCAGGTCCACGGGGTAGGCGAGGACCTGTTGGCCCGATGTCTCTTGCAGTTCGCGGCCGGTTCGCTCGAGCTGCTCCGCGCCGCGTGCGCAGATCGCGACCCGGACGCCTTCGTGGGCGAGCGCTCCGGCGATGGCTCTGCCGAGTCCGGTGCTCGCACCGCCGACGGCGGCGACTTTACCTGCGATGCCCAGGTCCATGCATTTACCTCCGCTGATGCGATGCCAAGAGGCGTCGGTGAAAGCGTGTCTGTCAGTGGTCCGGTAGACGCGAAGCTAGGGGTAGGCGTGGCGTTCGCAAGGCGGGCGTAGGTCGCCGGCGGGGGTCGCGACCTCCCTATCAAACGCCGGCGCAGCGCAAGAACGCGTCGGAGCTGTGATCTCTCGTCTGCAGCAGCTCGTGCACCATCTCGTGCTTCACCCCTTCGACGAACAGCAGGTAGTCCGAGTTGATGTAGATGCTGTGGGGAGGCAGCCAGGCCCCGACGTGGTCTCTTCCTGTGTCGCGGTTGATCAGCTGGCCGGCCTCGTACCAGGTGATCTGCTCGAACGGTGCGGTGACCCCGATGCACGCTTCAACCTCGGTCCACCAGGTCCTGTACACCCGTGGGGGGACGAGAGGATAGACGTCTAGCGGCTCCAAGTTGGACTCGCCGCAGGCGTACAACGCCAACGGCAGGAGAAGACATGCTCGCAGATAATGCCTCGGGGAGGTCGGCATAGCCGCAAAGCTGTTGCTGTGCGCTCGAATTTGGGTGCCGGGCCCGGATCGGTAGCCGGGCCCAGTGCACTCCCGTCATATAAGATTCTGTCCGTTGAGTATGCAGATGCGGTGCCAGCCGGAAGAATTGGGTAGGACGGGGTACAGGGCGGTCAGAACACAGGCGGCGGGCCGCGTTGAGGGCGCCGCCGACGGATGCTTACGCCTACCTACTCCACTGGGCTGTCCCGGTCACCCAACATCTCGATGACCCGGCGTCGTGAATGTGAGACGCCCGGCACTCAGCGCGACGTCTCAGTCTCCGGGCTCTGGAGGACGGCTTGGGGCTCCTCCTCGGGACACAGGCCCTGCAGGTACGGCGTCGCCTCTTCGACCGCGCGCCAGGCGGTCCAGCGGCTGTGATTCCAGGCTCTCCAGTCCTTCTCTTCCGGCGGCGACCAGCGTTCCAGGATGCGCTTCGCCGCGCAACGATCTTCTCCTTCGAGATCCGGTAGCGCCTCCACCAGACGCGGGACCGCGTCGCCGCTGAGGGAAGTCAAATAGAGCACGTCGAGCTCGTAGCCGGCTCGGGCGCGCTCGATGTTCACTCGCGCGACTAGCGCGTCGGGGTTCATGAAGTTGAGCACCAGGAGCGCCAGGAAACCCGAAACGACGGCGCCGACCGTGAACCGCTCGCGCCGGCCGCGAAGCACCGTCGCCGCGAACCAGGCGAGTACGATCCCCAGCCAGGCCATGAAGACGGACGCGTAGAGCCGATCGTCCGTCAGTCCGTAAGCGTCCACGTACAGGGCCATCCGCTGCAGCGCCGATATCATGATGATGAAGAGCAGGAAGATCTGAGTTCCCGCCAGTACTTTTACGATGTTGCGCGTGCGGAGCCCCGCCTGCGCCACGACCCAGTCGGCGAGCAACAGCAGTGGGAGTACGAGGGCGGTGACGGCGACCAGCTCGAAAAAGCCGCGCCGCGCGTAGTCGGCGAACGTCAGACCGACCGTTTCGTGGACCAGCGAGGCATCGCCGAACAGATAGCGTAGCTGGACCACGACGAAGGCGAGGAAGAGCAGATCGACCAGGACCAGCGGTAGCGCCACCTCGACGACTCCCAGTCCGGGCCGCTCGACCTCGAGTGACTCGGCGAGCAAGGGCTTCCTGGCTTTGAGGATCAGGAACAGAAATCCGCAGACGATCCAGGTGAAGAACGCGGTCAGCGCGGCGTGTGAGAAAACGGTCGCGAAATCGAAATCGAGTGTGCGAGTCACGATGTCCTCGAACACGGCGTCCGCCGCCATCAACAGGCCACCGAAAACGAACAGCAGTGGGAAAGCGATCAGCAGGCCGACGACGGCGGAGCGAACGTGCCGCAACGTGGTGGAGCGTGGGGTCCAGGCGATGTCGCCCCGGTCGAG
>JBDHKT010000375.1:0-3138 GCA_039586255.1 Gemmatimonadota bacterium
AGGGCGCCGGCGATTGAGCTGTCGGACCTCGACGGCGACGGCGTGTGGACGGGCCGGGTCGCGGTCGAGCCGGGTATCTACCAGTACATGTTCGTGATCGACGGGTCGGAGTGGCGGACCGATCCCAACGCCGAGCGCTACGCCGACGACGGGTTCGGCGATCGCAACGCCGTGGTGGTGGTGGCGCCACCGCGGACCAGTTCCTGACCAACGAGGCGCGTTGACGAGGATCCGGGGGCGGACCCTTGCAGGTGCGATGATGATCGCGACGATGTCGGCTGCAGCGACCGAGATCGCGGCACAGGACGCGCAACTGCACGTCTATGCCGGCGTATCGCACGCGCGGCCGCCGGCCGACGTCGCCAGCGACCCGGCCACCTACGCCACGCTGGGCGGTCGCTTCGTCCTCGGCCCGACGTTCGGCTCGGCCTACGGCGCGCAGGCCCTCGACTCCAACTCCGCCGATTGGCTGGGCGGCACGCTGGGCGCCTACTGGCGGACCGGCGGTATCGGCGGTCCCGGTTTCAGCCTGACCGGCATGGTCATCGCGTTCACGATCGGCGAGCCGACGCCGTACGACGCGGTGACGGCGCGGCTGATCCCCGAGGCGTCGCTGCCGTTGGGATCGTCCACGCTGCGGCTGCGCGGGTACGGCGGGCTGGGGCGCTCCGACGTGGCCGACCCGGGCAGCGATCCGCCGGGCTCGGTGGCCAGCGACCTGTGGGCGTACGGCGCGGGCCTCGAGCTGGCGACGCCGCTCCGCTTCGAGCGCTCGACCCAAGCGTGGGCGGGCGCCGAGGCCTACGAGGCCGCCGACGGCACCTTCCGCGCCGCCTACGTCGGCGGCGGCGGCGCGCTGGGCGCAGCGCGGTGGAACGTGCGGGTCAAGTTCTGGGACACGCCGACGGGCGACGAGCTGGAGCTCCGGGCCGCCGTGTCCATCGGGCTCACCCGCGGCTGGACGGTGGAGTCGGCGGCGGGCCGTGCCGGGCCCGACCCGCTGCTGGGCAGCCCGGCGGGCATCGACGGCGGCCTGACCCTGGTCTGGGACCCGCTGGCCCGGTCGGCGCCGCCGCCGCTGATCTCGCTACAGCCGAACGCCGACTCGACGACCGTGCTGATCCAGTTGAAGCGCGACGGCGCCCAGTCGGTGAGCGTGATGGGCGACTTCTCCGCCTGGACGGAGATCGTAATGGAGCGGCACAGCGATACCTGGGTGGCCCGGCTGTCGCTGCCGCCGGGGATTTACCACTTCGGGTTCCGCGTGGACGGCGAGTGGTACGTGCCGGAAGAGGCGCCGGGTCGGGTCACCGACGAGTACGGTCAGGTGAACGCGACGCTGGTCGTGCCGGTCCCGTGACCCGAGCGGCCGGATGATCGTCTATAGGTTGAGAGGCTCAACGACAACTACGACGAGATGAGAATCATGCGCTGGACAGTTTTAATACTTCTGCTGCTCGCCGTCCCCGGCCGCGCCGCGGCACAGGACGACCCGCTGGTCCGGGTACGTCAGGCGTACCCGACCGCGACGGGCGAGATCGAGGCGATCATCACCGATGCGGAAGCCGCGGGCGTGCCCGCCGACGCGCTGGCCGCCAAGGCGCTGGAAGGCGCGGCCAAAGGCGTGCCCGCCGACCGGGTGGTGGCCGCGCTCAATCAGTACAGTCTACGGCTGCGCGAGTCGGTCCAGCTGCTGGGCCGCGAGCGAGGCGCCCCGTCCATCGTCTCCGGCGCCGACGCGCTGCGCCGCGGCGTGCCGCCCGAGCAGCTGCGAACGATGGCGATGGAGCACCACGGCGACCTGACCGTCCCGCTCATGGTGATGGGCGACCTGATCGAGGCCGGCGTCCCCGTCAGAAACGCCTATCGCGTCGTCTCGCGCGCCATGAACCAGCAGCAGGCTCACGACGAGATGCTGGCCATCCCCGGCGCCGTGCGCCAGATGATGCGCGCCGGCCAGGGCCCGGGCGCCGCGGCCGACGCCGTGGACCAGGCCATCGGCAGCGGCCAGTTCCACGGCGCCGCGCACGGGCCGCCCGTGCCGCCGGGCTCCGGGCCGCCGGATCACGCCAGCTCCGAGCGTGGAAAGGGTAAAGGCAAGGGTAAGGGTTCCGGTTAGGCCGCCGCTCAGTATGGCGCCACCCGCACATCCGTCCGCGCGAAGTCGTCGCCGACGAACAAAAGCGGCTCGTCCAGGGCTCTGGCCAGCGCGTAGGCGAAACAGTCACCGAAGTTGAGCCCCGCAGCATCACGTCCCTTCCCAAAGCGCCGGTACCCCGACCGGGCGTACTCGGCATGCTCCTCCGTCACGGGCACGACCTCTACATGAGCGCGCTGCACGAAAAGGTCGAGCTCTCGCTCCCCATGGTCGCCGTAACGCGCCTGTAAGATTATTCCGGTTTCCACGAGGGTGGCCGCCGACATCCGTTTGACCGGTGCGTCCTCCATGGCCGCCACGAGCCGTGGCGCGCTCTCCTCGTTCTGGAGCACCGCGATGACAGCCGAAGTGTCGAGGATCATCGGTCAGTCGGGTAGGCCGTGCTCGTCGTAGCCCAGGATCTCGTCGTCGCTCCGCTCGTCGAGGCGCGGAAGCTGCGCGATCCGCTCCTGGATCCGGGCAACCTCATCGCTCAGTCCGGCGGCCCGGCGGCTCCCCTTGATCCGCTCCAGCCGCTCGCGCAGCGCCCGGATCACGGCGTCGGTGAGGCTTTCGCCGGTGGCGTCGGCGAGCTCGCGGGCCAGGCGATCGGCCTCGGAATTCTTGATGCTGAGGGTCATAGAACCACCTGGATTTGGTACCTTATCCTAAATTAGGTTGATTCTACCCATCCGCAAGCTTCCTCTTGCACAATGCCCCCTCGGTACGCTGGCGGCAGGACCCCGCTGGGCCGGTCGCGAGGGGGCCGACGCCGGACTAGCGCCAGAACGGCCAGGCGGGGCCGCATCCTCACGGCCCGTTGCGTTATCTCCGCGATAGCCTTACTATAAGGATGTAAGGAATCCTTACGAACATCATTCGAGGGCCTGAGCAGTTTGGGATGACTAGCAGGTCGCTGAAAATGTGGTGATTTGATCGAATCGTTCCCTGCTCATGGAATCGAGTCGTTACATTTTTGCTGATCGTGCGGGGCGCGCGTC
>JBDHKT010000376.1:0-3129 GCA_039586255.1 Gemmatimonadota bacterium
CTGACTCAAGAATTCGCCTCCCGGTCCCACCGCTCGCAGCACGTCCAGCAGGCCCTCCCCGGTATCGGGCGGCTCACCAACCAGATAGCACAGCAGCTCGAAGATCTCGGCGTCGAGTATCACCTGCTCCAGAGAACAGACGCGGGCGCCGTACAGCAGGCCGGCGCCACACAACATGTCGGCACCGGCCAGCGCGCTGGCCAGACCCGACAGCCCGTTCTCCAGCCCCGCCTGCCAGTCGGGGGTCTTCGCTCCGGTGGCGAAGGTGCCGATGCTCGAGGGCAAGTCGTAGTGACGCGCAAGCTGCGCGGAGGCCATCTGCAGCAGCAGGTCCTCCGGGCCACCGCACGCCGCCGCACCGGAGCGCAGGTCCATCACGGTGGCGCACGACCCGTAGAAAGTCGGCGCCCCGGGCACCAGCAGCTCGAGGATCACGATGCCGGCCAGTATCTCGGCGTTGGACTGTACCAGGTTGCCGCCCCAGGTGGCGGGGCCCGTCGCACAGGCGATGGGCATCACGACGAAGCCGCACGGCACACCCGCCTCGGCGAAGATGAGCGCCGCCTCGACCGCGCCGCCCTCGTAGACGAGCGGGCTCGTGCTGCACTGGAAGTTCGAGATGATCGGCCGCTCGCGCAGCGCCGCCTCGCCGCCGGCCGCCAGTCGCGCGATCTCGACTACGCCACGGGCGGCCGCCGCCGACGCCGCGGTCATCATCTGGATGTGCTTGCCGGTAGCCCCCAGCTGGGCGTGCAGCTCGTGCAGCGACTGTACCTCGGGAGCGACGTCACGGGCCGCCACCGGCTGCCACACGAAGCCGATCTGCGGTAGCGCGTCGGCGAGGCGCGTTATCGTCGCGACGTCGGCCTTGGTCGACGGTCGACGGGCGCCCGTCTCGGGGTCGATGAACTCGGCGCCGCAACCATCGAGTCCCAGGAAGCCCTTCGCGCCGTCGATCTCCAGGTCCCAATTCGGCGCCCGCGCAGCGAGTGCTATGCGACGCGGAGCACGGGCGACGGCGGACTCGACCATCTCCGGCGCGAACCGCACCCGTCGCTCCTCCAGATCGACTTCGGCGCCGCCCGCCGCCAGCCGCTCGAGGACCGTGCGGGAGCCGACCTCGACACCGATGCGGTTGAGCACCTCCGTAGTGCGGGCGTGGACCGCATCGAGCTCCGCGCCCGACAAGACGTCGAAGCGGTACCTCAACGGCAGCGATCGGATCGTTTCCCGGCTCATCTGTTCGTGAGTCACGCGGCCGAGACGATCCGATCGAGCATCTCGCGCAACGCGGCTTCGCTCTCGGCGATCCGTTTCGCGTCGCCTCCCGCTTTCTGGGCACTCAGCTGCCGCACGAGCGAGATGAAGTGATTGATCTCGGCGCGGAGGGCCTTGTTCACCCGCTTATAAAGCAGCACACCGGTCAGCCGCCAGAGTCCTATATAGATCATCAGGGCTCCAAGGGCGATAACGGGAATGTGAAAAGGCGAGGCGTCGAGTGTGAAAAACTCGTACACGATGATCACGGCGCCGCCCAGGGCCAGCAGCCGTTCGGTTACCGCACGCGAGAGCAGGAGCGATGCCATCGGTTGGTTCCTTCAGTTACGGTCCTGGGTCAGTCGAGCGACGCTAGGTCCCACCCGGCTCGCCGCTCAAGCGCTGGAGCGCGTTTTCGGCTCGTGCGACCTCAGGTCGGAGCTCCGGGTCGGGTTCGCGCCAGAGGTCGATGAAGCGTTTGTAGTGAAAGGCGGCCTCTTCGGGCCGGTCCAAGCGCTCGTAGATCTCGGCTCGGCGCAGGTGCGCCGGGGCAAGATAAGACACCTCGGCGGGCAACAACCCGAGCGAAGCATACCAGTTGATCGCCTCTTCATCGCGAGCGAGGGCTTCCAGGACTTCAGCCCGCAGATAGCGCTCGTGCGCTCCGCTGAACAGCGGCGACCAAGGGAGAAACCTCGCCCGCTCTTCCGGACGCGTATCCTCGAGCAGCCTGAGAGCTGCCTCCGGGTCACCGCTCAGCGCGGCGACCTGCGCCCGGACGGTCAGGGCGAAGTCACGATTGAGCGATGCTCGTGCCGAATCCTCACCAGCGTCCGGGCGCGCCGCCCGCGCCTCCAGCTGACTCGCATAGCGGAGTGCCTCCGCAGGCTCACCCAGACGTGCACTTACAAGTCCAAGGAGGTAGGCACGGGAGATGGGAGCCCACACCGTGTCGTAGTCCAGGCCGGCCAGCGCTTCCCTCAACTGCTCCAGCTCGCCCCGCGGCACCGCGAGGAACGGGCTCACCCACAATGCGGCGCGAGTCTCGAGACCAGAGTGGAAGCCGACCACCGGACCCATCGCCTCGCTATTGGCGAGTGGTTGCCCCGCTGCCAGCCTGCGGCCGCGCGCCAGCTCATACAGCGCCTGCAAGGCGTACCCGGCTTCCCGTTCGGCCTCCGGTCGCGACGGCTCGGTGAGGAGACCGGCAACGTCGATCGCCGCGGTCCGGCCATCTTGCAGGAGGGCGATTCTGTAGGCTGACCAGTTCAAGCTGATTGTCGCGTATCTCCGCATGTCCGGAAGCAGCTCGAGTAGCATCCTTCGTCCTCCTCGGACATACGTGAGGGCCGGACGATTGAACTCGGCGAAGAAGCTCTCAGCCGCGAGCGCAGCCTCGACCCCTTCCATCCGTTCGATCAGCTCCTCAGCCTCCTGGAACCGCCCCTCGACGGAAGTCGAGAGCGAGAGGTGAAGTAGCGACATGAAGTGATCGGGGTCGTACTCGAGGGCGCGCCGAAAGGGCTCGCTGACTTCTGCGACCGTTCGACCCTCTTGCACCCCGTTGTGGAACCGGGCCTCACCTATGTAGTACCACGCCTCCATATCCTCGGGGTAGTCGCGGAGGATGTTATGAGCCAAGCTCTCTGCTTCGGCGGCTGCACCGCGCAGGAACGCGTGAAAGGCGGCGAGCCGGTCACGGTCACGCGGCGCGAGGCGCGCGCTGAGGCGCACCGCCTGCTCCGCGGCGGCAAGGGACTCCACATCTACCGGCTCGGGCGAATAGAGGACGGCGAGGCCCAGTCGATACCAGGCGAGCGCGAACGTGCTGTCGGCTTCGATGGCGCGCTGAAACGCGGCAACTGCTTCATT
>JBDHKT010000377.1:0-3119 GCA_039586255.1 Gemmatimonadota bacterium
GGGTGATGAGAAGCGCGTTCGCGAGTTTTTGGACTTTCTGCGCAGCACCTACGACGGCTACGTGGCGGTGGAGGTTTGGGATCACGCGTTGCCGGAAGAGCGGGAGCTGGCGGACCGGTTGCTGGAGTTAGCGGATCGCCGGGGAATAGCGGCGGTGGCGACGAACGATGTGCACTATGCGACGCCGGCGGCGCGGATCGTCCACGACGTGCTGACCTGTCTGCGCCACCAGGTGACTCTCGACGAAGCGGGCACGCGATTGCGTCCCAACGGCGAGTGGTACCTGAAGCCGCCGTCGGTGGTGTGGCGGCGCTGGCGTCACCGTCCCGACGTGGTGGAGAACACCCTTGCCCTCGCCGCCGAGTGCCCCTTCCGGCTCGCGGATCTTTCGCCGTCGATGCCGGGGTTCCAGGTGCCTCCCGGAACGACGCGGCAAGAGTTCCTGGAACGGTTGGTTTGGAAGGGTGCGCTGGAGCGTTACGGGGGTGCCTCGGGTCAGCGGCGGAACGGCGATCCGATCCGCGTCGCCGATCCCTCCCCGGCTCGCGCGGTACGACGGCGCGAAGTGCCCTCGCCGGACGAGCCGCGTCGCATCGAGGACGTGTCCGGGGATGGCGACGCGGCAGGGGGTCCTCGAGCGGAGCCCTTACCGCGAGAGGGAGGGCACGGAAGGGGTTTCGAGCGGACATTTGGAGCGCCGTGGCCCGAGCAGGGTGTTGGCCCTGAGCGGCGCGACATGAAGCGAGAGCCCCTTCCGTGTCCGACCCCATCGCATACCAACGGGCGGCCGGGTCTGACGCAACAAGTCAGACGCCAGATCCGGCGCGAGCTCGAGGTAATCGCGCGGCTCGACCTGGCAGGGTACTTCCTCACCGTCTGGGATATCGTGCGCTTTGCCCGGCGCCGGGGGATCCTGCTGCAGGGCCGCGGTTCGGCGGCCAACTCCTGCGTCTGCTATTGCTTGGGGATCACGGCCGTGGATCCCATCAAGTTCGAGCTTCTGTTCGAGCGCTTCCTGTCGGAGGAGCGGGGCGGCGCGCCCGACATCGACCTGGACATCGAGCACGAGCAGCGCGAGGAGGTGCTGCAGTACGTCTACCGCAGGTACGGGCGCGGGCACGCGGCGATGGTCTGCGAGGCGATCACCTACCGTGGCCGCTCCGCCGTCCGCGACGCCGCCCGGGTCCTCGGCTTTTCCACCGATGTGGCCGACCGGCTGGCGACGGAAGCGGAGCGCCGCGAGGCGGCGGAGGCGGCCGACGCGTTGGAGAACGGCGGCCTGGTCGCCTGCGGGCTCGATCCCGCGAACAGTCGTGTGCGTGCGCTGGTGCACGTGGTGCGCGGGCTCGACCAGCTGCCGCGCCACCGCTCGATCCACGTGGGTGGGTTCGTTCTCACCGAGGGCCTGTTGTCGCGGGTGGTGCCCATCGAGCCCGCGGCGATGCCCGACCGAACCGTGATACAGTGGGACAAGGACGACCTCGATTTCACGGGACTGATCAAGATCGATCTCCTGGGCTTGGGGATGCTCACCTGTCTGGCGAAGGCGATCCGCTACATCCGCGAGACACGTGGCACTGCCATCGACCTGGCGCAACTGCCGGCGAGCGATCCGCAGGTCTACAAGATGATCCAGGAGGCGGACACGGTGGGCGTCTTCCAGATCGAGAGCCGCGCGCAGATGAACTCGTTGCCGCGACTCAAGCCCGAACGGTTCTACGACCTGGTCGTGCAGGTGGCGCTCATCCGGCCGGGCCCCATCCAGGGCGACATGGTACATCCGTACGTGCGGCGCCGGCGCGGCGAGGAGCCGGTGACGTACCTGCACCCGGACCTGCAGCCGATCCTCAAGCGAACGTTGGGCGTGCCACTGTTTCAAGAGCAGGGGATGAAGGTGGCGGTGGCGATGGCGGGATTCACGCCGGGTCAGGCGGATGCGCTGCGTCGGGCGATGGGGTTCAAGCGCTCGAAGGAGGCGATGGCGCTGATCGAGCCAGCGTTGCGGCAGGGGATGACGAGGCGCGGCATCTCACACGACGTGCAGGAACAGCTCGTCAAGCAGCTCACCGCCTTTGCCAACTACGGCTTTCCCGAGAGTCATTCCGCATCGTTCGCGCTGCTGGTCTACGCGTCGGCCTACCTCAAGCGCTACTACGCGCCCGAGTTCTTCTGCGCGCTCTTGAACTCGCTGCCCATGGGTTTCTACGCGCCGGGCACACTGGTACACGATGCGCGTCGCCACGATGTGGAAGTGCGGCCGGTCGACCTCGCGTACTCGAGTTGGGACTGCACGCTCGAGTTCGGTGGCGGAGCGCCGAGCGTTGCAGAGGGGGAGGAGGTGGGAGAACCAGCTCGCGGAGGTGGCGCGAGCCCGGAGCGAGTGGTTCTCCCGCCTCCGACCGACCGGCGATCGCTCTTCCCCCGGCTCTGAGGATCGGGCTCCGCTTCATCCGCGGCCTCGGCTCGAGGACGAAGGAGAAGCTGAAGGCGGCGTGGGAGGCCGGCGGCCCGTTCCGGAGTGTGGAGGACGTGGTGCGGCGCTCGGGCCTCGGCCTCCCCGCCTTGAAGACGCTGGCCGAGGCGGGTGCCTTCCAGACGCTCTGGGGCCCGGGCCGGCGCTCGGCGCTCTGGGAAGTGCTCGCCCGGCTGGCGCAGAAGCCGCTGGCGCAGGTGGAGTCGACACGGCGACCGAAGCTACGGGAGATGAGGAAGGTCGAGCTGGTCGCCGCCGACTACACGACCACGGGGCTGTGCACGCATGGTCACCCGATGGAGTATCTGCGTGCGGCGCTCCGTGCTCGGGGCGTGCTATCGGCGGAGGAACTGAGGAGCGTGCGGAGCGGTCGGCGGGTGAGGGTGGCGGGGGTGGTGATCTGCCGGCAGCGGCCGGGCACGGCGAAGGGGGTGTGCTTCATCACCCTGGAGGACGAGACCGGGTTCTCGAACTTCGTGGTCTATGCCGATCTCTTCCAACGCTACCGCAAGACCATCGTCCGTTCACCGGTGCTGCTCATCGAGGGGATCGCCCAGAACGAGCAGGATGTGGTGAACGTGCAGGTGCGATGCATCGAGGCGATCGAGCCTCAGGCCGGCGCCGACGTCATCGAGAGCCACGACTC
>JBDHKT010000378.1:0-3115 GCA_039586255.1 Gemmatimonadota bacterium
GAGCTGGCCAGCCAGCTCCACGACCTGTCCGTAAATCGCCCAGCGGGCACCGAGATCGGTTGCCACCGCAACGGCTTCGTCTGCCGTTGCCTCCGCGTCGCCGATGCGGCTTCGCCAGCGGCTGAGAACTGTGCGCGTGTCGATGGCATGCAGGCCGCCAACATCATCGAAGTTGGCGGATAACACATCCATCAGCCCCTCGCGCCACAGCTCGAGATCGGCACCGCTGGTGCGGAAGGGGAGGACGGCCACGGCATTCGCGGGCGTTTCGACGATCGGCCCAACATCATCCTTGCCCCGAAGCGTTACGAGGATCACCGCCCCCACCACCAGGACTGCGACGACGGCGCCGAAGCCGAACGCGGCGCGGGACCAGAGCGGACCGTGCGCTCGACCCGTGGGGGGCCGCCGGTCGTGCTCTTCGGGCAAGCGCTCGGGAGCCCTGGCCGGCACGGTGCTCTCGACGATCGCCGTCGCGACTACTACCGTGAGCCCGATGAGGAGCATGATGATCGCCGCCGGGAAGAACCAGGCGGGCAGGCCGAGCTTGTCGATGAAGACGTCGGTGGCCTCGAGGATCAGCCAGGAGGCGCCGACATAGACCGCCAAAACTTGCAGGAGCTTGCGCTGGCGGAACCAGCGGAGCAGGCGGCTGAATCCTTCCGCAGAGCTGGGCAAGGCTTGCCTCCAGCGGGTAGGGATGTGGGGCGCGGCCTCGACCGGGTGCGAGCGGCTGGTACGCCCCGACTCACAATCTAGGTGGTCGAGGTCACGGCCATCAAGGAAGACGGGAATTCACCACCGCCAACACACAGGTCCGAAGCCGGTCTGGTATTGAGGTGACTCTTGGGACGAGTCAACTTCGTAAGTACGTGTACGTGGGTCGGCGGACCTCGACGGGGGCATATCGGTCGGCCGGTCACCGATCCCGACGAGCTGAATCCGCAGCTGTCGCTCTTCTGACTTCTATTGCTGCTCGGGGTTGTCGGACGAATGGAGGTGGATGAGCCTCCATTCGTCGTCCCGCTTCTCGTAGATCTCTGTCCAGCGTCCACAGCGACGGTGCACGCCTTCGCCGCGCCGAGCTTCGATCTCGTAGCGCGAGGCGATCCAGCCGATGCGGTCGTCGCGCCGCTCGTCCACGCGGACGAACTGATCGAAGGTGCGCAGTATGAACGCGTTGAACGACTGGAGTGCCGGGGTCACGTGTTCGAGGAATTCCCCGAGATTCCTGAAGACCGGGGGCGGGATCGTATCGAAGATGTAGCACTCGGGATCGTAGATTTCACCGAGGGCTCCGAGGTCGAACTCGTTCCATGCTTTGACGTGCGCCTGGTGGAGCTCGAGCAATCGTGCACTCTCCGTGCTTTGTTTGCTCATTTTGTCGCGGTCACAATGGTCAGGTCTTCGTCTTCCTCGCGGATCCAGTGTACGTCGCTGAAGCCGGCGCCGGCCAGCCAGGTATGGATCTCCTGGAAGGTGTAGCAGCGACCGACGCCGCTGCTCAACAGCATCTGCAGCGAGTGGATCGCGCCGCGGGCCGGGATGGTGCGCGTCTCGTCCATGATCATGTCCTGGACGGCGATTTCGCCGCCCGGCTGCAGCCTGTTGAACAGCCGTTCGAAGAGCGCTCTGTTCGCGTTGTAGCTGCGGCGGTGTATGACGTCGGACATCCAGATGAAGTCGTAGTCGCTGGGCAGCTCACGCTCGTCGACGTCGTATTCGAGGACGCTGATGCGGTCCTCCATTCCGGCCGAGGCGACGACGTCCCTGGCAATCGCTGCGGCGATGGGTGTGTCGACCAGGGTGACGTGCAGGTTCTTGTAGGCTCGGCAGAAGGCGACGGAGTACGTGGCTGCGCCGCCGCCCAGATCGAGCATCAGCCGGCGGTCCTTCAAATCGATGGAGCCGCGCTGGAGTACGTCGGCGGCCCGTGACCTGGCGCTCCCGTGGAGGGCCATCAGAAGATGGCGCGCCGCCTCGGGCTCTTCGAGGAGGATGAGCTTGTCGCGCTGGCGCTTGCCCGTTCGCAATGCTGTGGGCAGCCGGCCCCAGAGCTCCCAGTTGAACTGGGCGGCGACCAGACGGTGGCCGATGTAGTCGGGCGAGCCGCGTACGAGGTAGCGGTCCGCTGCCTCGCTGTTGGAGTACTTGCGGCCGTCTTTGACGAGGAGGTCGAGGGCGACCAGGGCGTCCAGGAAAAGCTGGGTCGCTCCGGGTTCCAGGCGCAGCCGGTCGGCGACCTCGAGGGCGCCGAGCGGCCCGTCGGCCAGCTGACCGTAGATGTCGAGCGCCGCCGATTCCAGGACCAGCCGGTCGGCCCAGTAGTCGGCGACCTGCTCGAAGCGCTCCGGAGTCCAGACAATCGGCGGCATCGTGTCCTCCCTCGAGTGGGGCGGGATACTACGGATAGCGCATGGAGCGCGGTGCTGGCAAGGGAGCCCTAGGCCTGCTCGAGCGCCCAGCGCACCGTCCCGGCGTCCGCTTCCGAGTATCCGTAGAGAATCACCTCATCGATCTCGGTCTCAGCTTCGGCCAGATATCCCCGGATGGCGGCGACCATGATTGCGGCGGCCTCGTCGACGGGGAACCCGGCGACGCCGGAAGCGAGGATCGGGAACGCGATGGTCTTGATGCCGTTCTTATCCGCCAACCGGAGGGAGTGGCGTGTGGAACCGTCTATCGATGCGCTGCTGGCCGGTTCGTCGCCCATCGCCGCGGCGTGGATCACGTAGCGGGCCGCAAGGTCGCCGGCACCGGTGATCGCCGCCTCGCCGACGCGGATACGGCCGTGCTCGTCGCACTCCTGCTGGATGCTGGGGCCGCCCTTGCGGGCGATGGCGCCCGCGACCCCGGCCCCCAGGAGCAGGTGGTTGTTCGCCGCGTTGACGATGGCGTCGCCCTGGAACTCGGTGATGTCGCCCTTTTCTACCCGGATCTTCGTCTGAGAGGCCATCCTGCCACCCTCCGCTGGGAGTGGTGTCCCGGCGTCCCCCGGCCGGCTGCGTCGCCCGAGGAGCCTGCTATATTAGGGTTGATATTACCGACCGTCCCGAGGATGAGGCCAGGCCCTGTGGTCGGGCCCCCCGGGGAGGAAACCCGAGGAGCACCAATG
>JBDHKT010000379.1:0-3107 GCA_039586255.1 Gemmatimonadota bacterium
CAAGGACGCAGAGATCTCGCGGCTGATCTGCCGGAAGCGAACAAAGTTCTCGCTCACGACACCCTCACCCTCATCCGCGTAGAAGATGCCGATCGGGGTTATCGGGGTCTGTCCGCCCGCGACGCTCCAATTCCAGCGCGATCGACGGTTCATGTAGCCGAGCAGCGCGGCGATATCCGAGAAGCCGCCGTTGACCTGCAACAGGGTGACCAGATTGTGCTCGCCCAGAATATCGCTCCAGAACAGGGCGGTACCGCCGCCCACGAACGTCCCGTAGCGATTGGCGCCCACGGCCACAGTGGGCGGTGCGATGTAGTCCAGCGACAGACCGGCCTTGTACTTGGTGTCCTCGAACTCGTCGGTCGTCGGCGGCAGGCCCAGGTAGGGGTTGTCGACCAGCGCCATGACGTCGCCGACCGGGCGGTCCGCCGGCGGCAGCACGGCTGGGCTTACTTCGGCCAGCGGCGGCTCTACCGGTCCGCCCTCGAGGACAGTCTCGTCATCGATGGTGTACAACGTGTAGCGGTCGCCCTCGAAGGCGCTGAACACCATCCTGTTGGATTCGGCAGATATCGACATCGCCGGACTGAGCGCGGTGATACCACTCACTCCGGTCGTCAGGTTGGTGACCTGGTGTATCTGTCGGTCCGCAACGCCTATCCGGTAGACGTTGGTGATCCCGCTCTGATCGGACAGGAAGTAGAGGCTTGAGCCATCCGCCGACCACTGCGGATTGATGTTCTTGCCCTCCGGGAAGTCCGGGATCGCCACTATCTCACCCGTCTCGACGTCGACGATCGCCAGTCGGTAGTTGCCCCAGTCGAGGTTGGGCAGATCGGTCGTGAAGCGGTCGGTGACGAAGGCGATCCACCTACCGTCCGGCGACCAGGCCGGCTGCAGGTCGGCGTACGCGTCGTTGGTCAGCCGCCGCTTCTCTTCGGTCTCGACATCTAGGGTGAATAGGTCCATCAAGCCGCCTACCGAGGCCGCGTAGACGATATACCTACCATCGGGCGACCAGGAAGGATTGAAGATCTCACCCACGTCATCGATCTTGAACTCCTTGACCTTCCTTCCGCGCTCGGCGTCGATGACCGTGATGATCGGTCTGCCTGTGCTGACTCCGGCGAACACGAACTCGCGACCGTTCGGGTGCCAATCGCCGGCCGAGTTGATGAACTGCAGGCTCTCGTAGTGAGAATCCAGGGCGGTCTTGAGGATCTTCTTCTCGATCTTCCCAGTCTCGACGTCGGCGCGGAACATCTCGATCGAGAAACGGTCCTTCTCCGACAGGAAGACGACCATTGAGCCATCGGGGCTCACCGCCGGCCCGATGTTCAACCGTCCGCTGCCGCTCTCGGGCGACATGAGGACGCGCGCGTACTCCTCAGGACCCAGCGTCCTGTCGACCAGATCGTCGTAGGCGCCCTTGATGGACTCTTGCCAATCGGCGATCAGGTCGTTCGGATTGATCTCGAGAACGACCGCGATGGCCTGCGCAACGTTGCCGGTGACCGACGCCGCCTTGAGGATCTCACCGACCGCGGGATCGCCCCAGCGGCCGCCGACGTAGGCCCAGAGCGCGTGGCCGTAGCGGTAGGGGAAATACTGGGGGCTGGCGAGCTGCCTGAAAGTGGGCAGCTTGTCACGCCGCGCCGCATCCAGCATCCACATCGCGGTCTGCGGATAAACCGGGCCCAACGACAGGTACTCCGCCATTCCCTCGATGAACCAGAGCGGCATCGCGAGCGCGGCGGGGAAGCCTCCCCCCACAGCGCCGCGCGCGCCCGACGTGATGTCGAACTGGAAGGCGTGAACCAGCTCGTGCCCGAGCACGTGATCCGTCTCGGCCAGCGAGCCGGCCATCGGCAGCACGACGCGCCGCTTGAACGCCTCGGTCACACCTCCGGTCCCCTCGTCGATCGCGCCCGACAGCACCGTCGTCTGCTCGAAGTCGGGGTGATCGGCGTAGAGGATGATGGTCTGACGACCGTTCAGTTCATGGTTGAGTACCCGGGAGAGGCGAGCGTACCAGCGTTCGGCCATCCGCCCAGCCTGCTCGACGGCCTCGCGCGCCTCCGGATAGTAGTGGATGTCGAAGTGTTCGGTCCTCAGGACCTGGAAGTCGAAGGTCTCGTACTGGACCTTGTTGCGCCCGAAATACTGCGCGCTCGCCGTCGCCGACCAGGGCCCCAACCCCAGGATTACAGCCACAAACAGGCCGGCAGCGCCCAGGCGCATACCACTCGATCTCATTAGTACCTCCGTACCGCTTCAGATGGCGGTGGAAGTGGAAACGCCGACAACCGCAAAATAGGTATCGGGTCCCCGCAGCGCGACCTGACGCGCGGCGCGACCCTCCCGGTCACTAGGCCTCCACCTCGTGTGAGTCTGACAATTCTACAAAGTTAAACGCCACTGAAGGGCACTTGTTCCGCCCTCCGGGCGATTGCACGCGCCGCCGGGGTCGGCTAGAATGCGACAGGCTGGGGTCTTGGGCACCCCTAACCCGTGGAATTATGCCCACATATATCGCCAGGCTCATGCAGCACATGAGGCGCGAATCACAGTTGCCTCTATCCGATTAGACAGCTGAAACCGGCATAGTGTAAGCCATGGCGGCCTGCAGCATGCTACAGAGGGACAACGGCAGCCAATGACCCGTCGAACACCGCACTCGAGCCAGCGCCGCAGGGGCTGGGGCGGCACCGCCCTGGAGCAGCCGCCTGTCACGCTCGCCGAAGCCCTAAGCCCATTCTGGCGACGGTTCGCCCTGGCAGGCCTTTACTTCATCATCGTCTTCCTGGTGGGCTCGGTGGGCTACACGCTCATCGAGGGTTGGCGCTGGGTAGACGCGCTTTACATGTCGGTGACGACGGTGACGTCGGTGGGTTTCATGGAGCTCTACCCGCTGTCGCCGGCGGGGCGAACCTTTACTATGGTGCTCATCTTTCTGGGGATCACCGGACTTGGGATCTGGTGGGCTCTGACGACCGCACTGATCGTCGAGCTCGACCTGGGGGGTGTGCTGAGGAGGCGTCGGAGAATGAGCAGTATCGAGTCACTGACGGATCACCACATCGTTTGCGGCGTGGGCCGCATGGGCC
>JBDHKT010000380.1:0-3107 GCA_039586255.1 Gemmatimonadota bacterium
TACGGCAACCTCCCTGCTTGGGATCGAGCGGTGCGCGCGGCCGAGGGCGTAGCGTCGGTGCTGTCGGTGGCGTTGGACCGGGATCGGCCGGCGGCGCGGGCGTACGCGCGGCGGCACCTACCGTCCACGGTGGGTGTGATTCCCAGAGATGCGCGGCGTCTGACGGGCGTGTTGGGCATCGGCATCGTGCCGTCGACGGCGCTGGTCGGTCGGGACGGCGTGGTGATGTTCTTCCGGCAGGGCGGTCTCGATGGGGCTGCCGTGGACTCACTGGTGAGTGCGCTGGGGGCCCTGAAGGGTCCTTCATCTTAGAGGAAAGGACGGGACGATGAGGAGGAAGTTCTTACTGTTGACGGCGCTGACGGCGCTGGCGCTGGGGCAACCGGCCCCGGCGCTCGCACGGGATTGCGAGGACGTCTGCGCCGACAAGGCAGTCGAGCGGTGCGACGACCTCGACTCGGTGAAGTGCGGGGCCTACATCGCGGGCTGTCTGCTGGGCTGCTCGATGGGGCAGCTCATCAGGATGTTGACCTAGGGAGGAGGTGATCGGATGCGACACGCGTTACTGGCTTCCTCCCTGCTGCTCCTCGGCCTCGCCGCCGCGCCGCCGCCGGCCACGGCATTGCCCGGGCGTGCTGCGTGCGAGGGGTACTGCGCATTCGTGGGCGGTGGCTGCTACGTCTTCCTGGGCCTTTTTATAGGGAAAGACAAGTGCGAGTCGATGTACGAAGGTTGTATCGAAGGGTGTGTAGCGGGCTTGGCGGAATCCGAGCCCAAACGTGAGTAGCCGGTGGCGATCGGCTACCGGGTGACTCGGGCCGGCGTTGCGGTCGTTCTTATGGCCGCAACGCTTTCCCCTGTAGCGTGCGGGGACGGGACGTCCGAGGGGAGAGGGTCGGGCGGCCGGTCCGAGGTCGTCGGCGACGCGAATCCGGACTCAGAAGCGGCGCACCTGGAGGCACGCTGGCTCGTTCCGCCCGACCATTACGGCGACCCTCCGCTGGCCGCGCCGATCGCGCTCGCCGTCGACGAAGATCTTGGCCGCCTCTATGTGCTGGAGACGCAGCCACCCGAGCTGCGCGTTTACGATGTGAGTAGTGGGAGCTACGTCGGCGCCTTGGGTCGTGAGGGTGACGGGCCGGGCGAGTACAGGCGTCCAATAGCTCTCGCGGTGGAGCCGGGCGGCCTGGTTGCTGTGCTGTCGATGAGTGGCCGCGTCACGTTCTGGCGGGGTGACGGCAGACTCGCCGGGACCGTGCGGGCCGGAGGGGGATTGGCGACGGATATCGTGGCTGCGCGGGCGGACAGCTTCTACGTGAAGTCCGACCTGTTCCCGCCCGACGACGTGGCCGAGTTCCGCATCGTGGCCGTGGACACGGTGCTGGACCGGCCGCTGTTTAGCGATCTGGACGTGCCGGGTACGGAGGAGCCGGGTCGACCCTACAGGAATCACAGTTATGCGGTGGCGGCTACTTCATCTGGCGACCTGCTGTTGGCGCCCCCCGGCCCCGACTACACGATTCTGCGGGTGGGCGGTAGAGGTGAAGTGATCCAGGTGATCGGCCGGCCCGAGCTCGCGCCGCTCTCGCGCAGCGAGGAGGAGATAGAGGCGATACGCGAGCGGGTGCGGCGGGCGTTTGCCGCCATGGGCCGTTCGGCTCCCTCGAGCACCCCGGTCCCGAAGTACCGCGCGCACATAGCGCGGTTGGCGACGGCGCCGGACGCGAGTATCTGGGCGCTGACCCAGCGGGGGGATAGCAGCACGGCGATCATCGATTGGTTCGACGCGGACGGACAGTTCTCCGGCAGCTTCGTGGTCGGGCTGCGGGCGAGCGAACTGGCCGTCTCTTCCGGGGGCATCCATCTGCTCGCTCGTTCGACGTTCGATGTACCGGGGATCGTCGTCGCGCGGAGGCCGGGCAGATGAGCCCAAGCGACGATCGACCGCTGATCGAGGTCGAGAACCTGCATTACCGTTACCGGTCGGGCGGAGGCTTCGCGCTCGAGGGGCTCAGCTGCGGTGTCGAACGCGGTCGTGTCGTCGGACTCGTCGGACCGAACGGCTCGGGGAAGACCACTCTCTACCGACTGGTCCTCGGCTTCATGCGGCCGCAAGATGGGTGGGTAAGCGTACGTGGGCTGGAACCGGCGGCCTACAGACGGAACCGGGGCGTCGGTTATCTCCCCGAGCAGGTGAGGCTACCGGGGAACGTCCGGGTCCGTGAGCTTGCAGTCCTTATGGCGAGGCTCGCCGGGCTACGCGGGCTCGAGGTGGCTGAGGCCGTCGACCGCTACATGGATACGCTCGCTCTCGGGGAGTGGGCCGACGCCGTGGTGAGCACGCTCTCCCACGGGTACCGGCAACGAGTAGGCCTGCTGGCCGCGCTGCTGGGTGATCCAAAGCTCCTGTTGCTCGACGAGCCTGCCAACGGACTCGATCCCACCTCCATCGGCCTATTGAGGAGCCTGATACGCGGGCTGAAGCGCGCGGGGCGGACCGTCGTCGTCTCCTCGCACAACCTTTGGGAGCTCCAGCGCATCTGCGATGAGGTGGTGATTCTGAGGTACGGGCGGCTGCTGGGGCGAAGCTCGCGGGAGGAGCTGGCCGAGCGGTCGGAGATCTGGGTCGTCCTGCTGGGACCGGAGCGAGTGGAGGTGTCGTCGTGGGCCGCGGCGGTTCGCCGCGAGCTGGGCGGCGTACGACTCGCCGCCGATGAGGCGGCGTTCGCCGACGCGCGATCCGCTCGAGCATTTGCAGGGCAGGTAGAGAGGGCAGGCGGCAGGGTAGATTCGATCGAGCGGCGACCCTTCGACCTGGAATACCTGTTTCACTCGCTGGTGCAGAAAGATGCCAGGGGCTGTGACCGATGATTAGCGTGTCGCGTTCGTTGTGGCTGTTTCCGACCCTGTTCCGATTCGTGGCGGACGATGTCGTCCGCAGCCGATCTGTTTTCTACGCAGGGGTGCTGGGGGGCTACTGCTTGCTCGAACTGGTGACAGCTGTGGCTGCGAGCGGTGGGTCGGGCGAAGGGTTCGGAAGCAGGTTCATCCTCGTGTCGTTGATCGTCTCGGCGCCGCTCTGCCGTCCGTGGCTGAGTGAGGACGTC
>JBDHKT010000381.1:0-3105 GCA_039586255.1 Gemmatimonadota bacterium
AAGGTGACCAGGGCCGTGCGCAAAGTGAAGGGCGTCGTCAGCGTCGAGCGACGCGAGAGACTGATCGAGTCGGAGTTGCAGGCGGAGGTGGAGTAGTGCCGGCGTATTGGTTATTGAAGAGCGAGCCTGGCGACTACTCCTTCGACGATCTGGAGCGGGAAGGACGCGCAGTCTGGGACGGAGTCAAGAACCCGTCGGCTCTGAAGCACATGCGGCAGGCGCGGCCCGGTGACCGGGCGTTCTTCTACCACACGGGTAAGGAGAAAGCGATCGTCGGAATCGCACGTGTGGAGACCGAGGCCTACCCGGACCCGGAGCAGGCGGACGAACGGCTCGTGGTGTTCGAGGTGAGCCCGCAGGAGCGGCTGCCCCAGCCTGTGACCCTGTCGCGCATCAAATCGGAAGCGCGGTTCCGGGGGTGGGAGCTGGTGCGCGTGCCGCGCCTCTCCGTGATGCCCGTCCCCGGGGAAAACTGGAAGCAGATCCTCAAGATGTCGCGGCCCTAGGACTGCCGTTGAGGCCGCGCTGACCACTCGAGCGGAATGGGAGCGAACGAGCACGAAGACGCAGGTCGCTTGGTAGCCCGGGTTACCGAACTGACTCAGCTCGACCGGATGGTGCGAGACCTCCGGGCAGAGCAGGGCGCTCGGGGACGGCTGGTCGTGCTGAGCGGCGCTACCGGAGTCGGCAAAACGGCGCTGGCCAGAGCATTCCTCGGCCGGGTCAGCGACGCGGACCCCTCTGCGGTTGTACTCGGAGCGGGTTGTGTCGAGGGGCTGACGTCCTATCGCCCCTACGGACCGTTCAGAGATCTGCTTGCCCAGCTTATGGGCATGACCGGCGACGCGATGCTCGCCGCGATCGTGCGCAGAGAGGTACCCGGTTGGATGCCCGGCGCGGCGCCGTCCCAGGGCCGCAACGCCCTGTTTGACCAGTTCATCGCTCTCTGCCGTGCCATCACGCGCCAGCGGGTTCTGGTGCTTTTCATCGATGACCTGCAGTGGAGCGACCGCTCGTCCCTCGACCTGCTGGCCCGCCTCGGTGCCGCACTTGGCTCGCTGCCGGTCCTCATCCTGGCGACCTTCGAGCCCTCCGAGTTGCCCGATTCGATCTCCATCAAGCCACTTCAGCACCGGCTCGGTCCGGCGGCCGTCGAGCTGGCGGTCCGCGAGCTCGAGACCGACGCGATCCTCAAACTCGCCGAGCAACTGCTGGAAGGATCGTACGGCGATGAGCTGGCCGCCTGGCTGCCCGGCGCCGCACGGGGCAACGGGCTGAGGGCGGAGCAGTTGCTGCGCGCGCTTGTTGAGCGTCAGATCCTCCGCAAACGTCTATTCAAGTACTCCGTTCGCGAGGGCGACCTGCCCAGCCCGGACGCGAAGATTGACAGCATCATCGCCGGTAGGCTCGACTCGCTCGAGCCCAACGTCCGCTGGACCCTCGAGGCAGCGGCGCTCTCCGGTTCCATAGTCGATTCGACCGTCGTAGCCGCGCAGGTGGCTAAGAACCTGGAAGAGGTGCTGGGCGAGCTGCGGACGGCTGAAGAGCGGTACGGCCTCATTCGCAAGATCGGCGAGCGTCGCTGGACCACCGGAAGCCGGTCGGTTCGCTACCGCTTCCGTCACCCGCTCGTCCGGCGCGTCATCCGCTCGCGGGTCTCCGGGAAACGCCGCGCCCACCTGCTCAACCGCGCCGCCGAAACACTCGAGAAGTTGGCGGGGCCGGGATCGAAGGAGATCGCCGACGAGATCGCCGTCCTCTACCTGACGTCCGAATCGGAAGGCAAGAACCTCGAGTGGTCTCTCAAGGCTGCCGACCTCGCTGAACGCCTCTACGCGCTCTACGAGGTAGACGAGTTCCTGCGCACCGCGGCAAAGGACTGCGACGACGAGCTCGCGCGCCTCAAGATCCAGTACCGTCTGGCCAGGATCTACGCCGCCACCGACAGGGAGCCCGAAGCAGAGGCGCTGCTTCAGCACGTCTTCGAGAGCACCCGCGAGCTCGGCGACCTCGAAACCGAGGTGGCCTCCGGCGTGATGCTCGGCTGGCTGCTACTCGAGCGCGGGGTCGAGCCCGTGGAGGTCTCTGCGGTTGCCGGAAGCCTGGTCGACCGCGCTCGCAAGGCGGAGATGAGCGAGGAGCTGGTGATGGCCCTCGACCTGTCCTGTGTGGTGGCTGAGAGGGTCGGAAGGGCCGAAGAGGCGTTGCTGATGGCCGAGGAAGCTCTCTACGTCGCGGAGCAGAGCGGCAACGCCGAGACGGTGGCACAAGCCGCCTACCGGCTGGCCCGCGTCCACGTCTCCTGGGGCAGTCCGGAAGACGGTCGCAAGCTGGCACAGCGCGCCCTCGAGGTGTTCGGCCAGGTCGATGAGCTGGGTGGCGTCGCGGTCTGCCACGATCTTCTGGGGCTGGCCAACTTCCGGGCCGGCGAGTGGGACGGGGCCTTCCACCACTGGCAGTCGGCGCTGGAGAGCATGGAAGTCGCGGGCGTGGCCGACCAGAAGATCGCCATGCAGGCCAACATCGCCGAGTTGTTGACGCTGCGCGGCGAGTTCGATCGGGCGCTGCACCTGTTCAACTCGGGACTGCAGCTGGCCGAGGAGCTCGACGACTCTTCCCTCGCCTTGCGCTGCAGGATCGGTGTGGCGCGTCTCGAGTTCGAGCGCGGCGAGTACACCACCGTGCTGAAGATGACGGAGGAGATTCGCAAGCTCTTGCCCCCGAGCGGTGCGTGGAAGGCCAATTTCCAGACCACTGCTATCCGCGCGCTGGCGTACTTGGAGACGGGCGACGAACTGCAGGCGTGGCAGGAGGCGGCGCAACTCGAGCAGCTCTACCAGGGCAAGGAGGGTTGGTTCGAGCGGCGTGCCGAGGGCGATGCCGTCCGCATCCGGGTCATCGACCTCGACAGCGACGCCTGGCTGGCCGGCATGGTCGCACAGCAGGGGATCGGCGAAACGACCGAGACCGACCCCTACGGCGAGGGCTTCCTGCAATACCACCAGGCGCAGGTCCTGGCTCGGGCCAAGCCGGCCGAGGCGCGCGTCGCCGCCGAGCGTGCGGTCGTCTTATTCGAGCAGCTCGGCGCCGCCCCGATGCTGGCTC
>JBDHKT010000382.1:0-3104 GCA_039586255.1 Gemmatimonadota bacterium
GGTCGGCTCCGAGACCGACAACTGGCGGGCTCAGAGCTCGCGCCGCGTCCTGGAGGGTCGCGAGACGTTCGACTTCGACCAGTTCGCCCGGGCGGTGTGGGACACGCGGCTGTCGGCTGCCGAGAGCATGGTGCCGGAGATTCTGCAGGAGTGGGAGCGACTGCGCTCGGCGAACCCCGCGCTGGCCGAGGCGCTGGCGGAGCCCGTCGGCGCCCTGCGCGATTGGGATTATGTGAGCACAATCGATTCGTGGCCGACGACGCTCTTCGTCCTCTGGGCCGAACGGTTCAACCGCCTGAGAGGCCAAGAGGGCGAAGAGCGTTGGCCGCAGGTCCGAGCGTTGGAGGCCGTCGTCGACGCGCTCGAGGCCGACTGGGGGACCTGGCAAGTGCCGTGGGGCGAGCTGAATCGGTTGCAGCGCCCCGACGCCAGCGGGCAGGTCCCGTTCGACGATGCGGCCCCGAGCCTGCCGGTCGCCGGCGCGCCCGGTTGGCTGGGCAGCGTCTTCACCTACACGTCGTTCACGGCCGAGGGCCAGCGGCGCCGCTATGGCGTACACGGGAACTCGATCGTCAAGGTGATCGAGTTCGGGCCGCAGGTACGAGCGCGCTCGCTCCTGACCTTCGGTCAGAGCGGCGATCCGGACTCGCCCCATTACTTCGACCAGGCGCCGCTCTACTCGCGTAAACAGTTCAAGCCCTCGTGGTTTACGCGGGAAGAGATCTCGGCTAATGCGGAAAGAGTGTACAGTCCGGGGTCAGAGTAGCAGAACTTCGACATTCGACAGCCGGCGGCCGATTATCGAGTTTAGCCGCAACGCTCGCCGTCCGTTGTTCAACGTCCGGCGATCATCGGATGTCGGAAGTCGAGTGTCGAAGATCGGTGGCTGCAGCTAAACTCGGAGGTCGATCATCGGCTGTCGGCTGTTGAATGTGGAATCCCCCAAACCAACCGCCAAAATGAAAGAAACCACGCTAGAGATGTCATCGACCGAGATGCGGCGTATCGGGCACGGCGTAATCGAGAGCATAATCCGCCACTTCGACACGCTGTCCGAGCGGCCCGTGGTCAATTGGACTGACCGCGACGAGATGGAGCGAACCCTCGGGGGGCCGCCACCCGAGGAAGGGATGGGGCTGGACGAGCTACTCGGCGAGTTCGAGGAGAAGGTGGTCCCTCACATGTCGCACGTGGATCACCCGCGCATGTTCGGTTTCATCCCCAGTGCCGGCACCTTCGTCGGCGCCATGGGCGACGCACTCGCCGCGGGCCACAACATCTACGCCGGCACCTGGATCGAGGGCTCGGCGGCCCAGCAGCTCGAGCTGACCGTCGTCGACTGGTTCCGCCGCTGGCTCGGGCTGCCGGAGACGGCGGGCGGCACGCTGGTGAGCGGTGGCTCGGTGGCGAACCTGACCGGACTGATCCTGGCGCGGGAGGTGCGGCTGGGCGATATGCGCGAGAACGGCGTGATCTACACCAGCGAGCTGGCGCATTCGTCGGTGGACCGTGCGGCGCGCATCCTCGGCTTCCGGCCCGACCAGGTCCGCAAGGTCCGGACTGACGATCGGTACCGGCTCGACGTCGCAGCGCTCGAGGACGCGGTGGCCGACGACGCGCGGGGTCGGCGGCCGTTCTGTGTGGTGGCGACCGCGGGTGACACCAGCACGGGTAGCGTCGATCCGTTGGCTGAGATCGCCGAGCTCTGCGAGGGCCGGCGCCTCTGGATGCACGTCGACGCCGCCTACGGCGGGTTCGCGGTTCTGGACCCGCGTGGGCGCGCGCTGCTTGAGGGGATCGAGCGCGCCGACTCGGTCACGCTCGATCCGCACAAGTGGCTCTACACGCCGTACGAGGCGGGCTGCATCCTGGTGCGTGACTTCCAGTGTTTATACGATGCGTTTCACATCCTGCCCGCGTACTTGGTGGACGTCGCCGGTGGTCCGCGGAACGTCAACATGTGCGACCACGGGATCACGCTCAGCCGCGGCTGCCGGGCGCTGAAGATCTGGATGGCGATCAAGCACTTCGGCTTGGCACGTTACCGGGCGGTGATCAGCCGCACGATGGACCTGGCGCGCTACGCTGAGCAGCTACTGGAGGCGAACCCGCGAATCGAGGTCGTGAGCCCCGCCGTGCTCAGCGTGGTGTCGTTCCGTTATATCCCGGCACCGGAGAGTGATGACGAGACGATCGAGCGGGTCAACCAGGAGATCAGGCGGCGCGTCTGGGAGAGCGGTAAGGCGATGATCACGTCGAGCCGCGTGCGAGGCCGGTATGTCCTGCGGGTCGCCGTCGTGAACCACAACGCACGGCGCAGCGATGTTGAGGAGACCGTACGGTTGATCGGTGAGCTGGGCGCCGCCGTGTCGTCGGAAGAGCTCTGACGGCGCTCAGGCGAGCCTGCGCGGTTTGTCTTGCACCAGTGACCTCTGTCTTCTGGCTGGGATTAGATGCCGTCGCGGGGGAACGCCTACTTCACGACGAGGTTGATGAGTCTGTCGGGCACGAAAACCGTCTTCACGACGTCCATGCCGTCCATGTGTCGCTGCACCGCCTCCTCGGCCAGCGCCGCCTGCTTTACGTCGGCCTCGCTGGCCCCGCGCTGCGCTCTAATGGTGGCGCGCAGTCGACCGTTCACCTGGACGGCGATGTCGATCTGATCGGCCAGAGCCAGCATCTCATCGTAGGTCGGCCAGCTGGCGCCGGCGAAGATCGATTCCTTGTACTCCAGTCGCTCCCACAGTTCCTCGGCCAGATGTGGAGCGAACGGTGCGAGCATGGCGACCAGCGGCACGACCTCGGAGCGTCGTAGGGAGCGACCGCCGGCGCGGGCCGCGTTCAGGTACTCCATCATTGCGGCGATCGCCGTGTTGTACTGCAGTCCGGTGAGATCTTCGGTCACCTTCTTGATCGTGGCGTGGAGCTTCTGGTTGAGCTCGTCGGTCTGCGGCGGGCCATCGCCCAGCTCGCCGGCCGCCACGGCGTCCCAAACCCGGTCGAAGAAGCGGGAGATACCGGCGATCCCCTGCTCGCGGAAGTCGCCGCCCACCTCGTAGGGGCCCAGGAACATCAGGTATGTGCGGAAGGCGTCGGCGCCGTAC
>JBDHKT010000383.1:0-3090 GCA_039586255.1 Gemmatimonadota bacterium
GAGAAGAGCAGAGTCGCCCGGTTGAGTCAGGGCACGCGCCCGCCGCACCACATCTTCAAAAGGCCCGTTCTCGCGCACGAGCGTTACATCGTCGCCGAGCTCGGACTCGATCTGGGCCGCCGCTTCGCCGTACGCGACGACCGCGCGAACCCGCCCCCTCAGGTCCGGCAAGAGCGTTGCAAACGATTCCCCTTTCGGTCGTCCGCCGAGCAGCAGAACCACGGGGCGGTCCATCGCCTGTAACGCCACGCGAGTCGAAGCCACGTTCGTCGCCTTCGAGTCGTTCACCCAGAGCACGCCATCCTTCTCCGCCACAGGCTGAAGGCGGTGAGGAAGTGGCTCGAAACCCCGGAGCCCCTCGCGCACGGCAGGGACGGGAACCTCAGCGAATGCAGCGGCGATGGCAGAAGCGAGCGCGTTCGCGACGTTGTGGGCGCCCAGCAGCTTGAGCTCACTTCGCGCCACGAGCCTGACCTGCTCGCCGGCGTAGTTGGCGGCCAGCACGTCATCCGTTGCGAGGAAGGCACCTTCCTCACCGACCGCCGGCCGCGATGCGACGCGGAAATAGCGCGCGGCTCCGGGCCTGCCTGCGGCCAGCCCCATAACGCGTTCATCTTCCCCGTTCAGAACCCAGCGGCTGTCGCGGCCTGCGTTGTCGAACAAGCGGGCCTTGGCGGCGTAATAGTCCTCGACATCGACGTGCCAGTCGAGGTGGTCCGGGCACAGGTTGAGAAACACGCCGATCACCGGTTTGAAGCGATCTATCTGAGCCAGCTGGAACGAGCTAACCTCAGCGACGACCCACTCGTACCTGGCGTCGTTCTCCACAGCCAACTCGGAAAGCGCGCGCCCGATGTTGCCGCCAACGCCAACGCGAAGGCCGGCGCGCTCGAGCATCGTGCCGATCCAGGCGGTCGTCGTCGTTTTTCCGTTCGTGCCAGTTACCGCGATGACCGGTGCATCGAGAAAGCCGAACGCCAGTTCGAGCTCGGAGATCACCGGCCGCGACCGTACTCCCGGTGTCCGGAAGACTTCCGCGCCAGGTGGAATCCCCGGACTCGTCACCAGCACATCGCACCCTTCCAGCCTCTCGACGTCGTGCCGGCCCAGCTCGACCTCGACTCGCGGTCCGCGCAAACTCTCGACCTCCGCGCGAAGCTCCGGGGTGTCCGCCACGTCGCTGGCGTACACCGATGCGCCTGCCCGGGCCAGCAGCCGCGTCGCCGCGCGTCCGCTACGACCCAGTCCCAGTACTCCCACCCGGAGCTCCGACCACGACTCAGGAGTCATCACCGTAGTTTCAGCGTACTCAGCGCGATCAGCGCAGCGAGCACCCCGGCGATCCAGAAGCGAACGACGACCTTCGGTTCCGACCAGCCGAGTTGCTCGAAGTGATGGTGCAACGGCGCCATACGGAAGATGCGCCGGCCTTGCCCGAAACGTTTCCGCGTGTACTTGAACCAGCTCGTCTGCAGAATGACCGATAGCGCTTCCGCGACGAACACCGCACCGACGATGAGCAGCAGGAACTCGCCTTTGATCAGGACGGCTACGGCGCCCAAGGCACCACCGAGCGCCAGCGAGCCTGTGTCACCCATGAACACATCCGCTGGGTGGCTGTTGAACCAAAGGAAGCCGAGCGCGCCACCTGCCAGTGCGGCGCAGAACACAGACAGCTCACCCACGCCCGGGAGATAGAAAAGTCCCAGGTAGTTGGAGGCGTCGACGCGGCCGATCAGATAGGCGAAGACGCCGAAAGTCCCGCCGGCAATGGCGGCGAGCCCGGCCGCGAGACCGTCGAGCCCATCCGTGAGGTTTACCGAGTTCGCGCTCCCACTTACCACAAGCGCAACGAACGGGATGAAGAAGGGCGCCCAGATCACAAGCCGCCATTCCTTGAAGAAGGGCAGCGTCGTGTGATTCACCGGATAGTCGCTGAGCGGATACTGCCAGAGCAGGTAGCCCAGCAGCAGGCCGAGGGCGAACTGGCCGACGAACTTGTAGCGCGCTACCAGACCACGCGACTCGCGCTGGACGACCTTCATGTAGTCGTCGACAAACCCGAGCAGACCCATCGCAGCAGTAAGTCCGAGCGCGATGAGGACGAACGGATTGTCGAGACGTGCCCAGAGAACCGTTGGAACGACGACAGCGGCCAAGATGATGAGTCCGCCCATCGTCGGGGTGCCCGCCTTGTCGAGATGTGCGTGCGGCCCGTCCAGCCGCACGACCTGGCCGATGCCGCGCCGGCGTAACCAGCTCAGGATCGGCGGACCGCTAACAAAGGCGATGAGCAGGGCTGTCACCATCGCGCCGCCTGCCCTGAACGTGATGTACTGGAACAGGTTGAACACTATGTGCTTATCGGCCAGCGGAAACAGGAATTCGTAAAGCACAGTCGTCCCTCGCTAACCTTCCGTATCCGGACTACCCACCTGTCCCCCGTTCCCAAAGTCGCGCTCGAACCAGGGGATGGCCCGCTCGAATTTCATTCCCCGCGATGCCTTGAGCAGAACGATCTCACTACCCACCAACCGCGACGCAAACTGCCGGTAGGCGCCCTCCAGCTCTGGCTCCATGATGAGCCCGTCGTGCACGCGACTTCCCGCGCGAGCGAACGCTTCCACGAATTCGCCGGTCGCGGCGATCAGCTCGACCCCCGCATCGAGCATGAAGCCCGCCACCTGCTCGTGCAGCACGGCCGAGCGGGAGCCCAGCTCCAGCATCGTCCCGGCGAGGACCGCGCGGCGACGACCCGCCGCGAGGGCGCTGAGCGCATCGATCGCGGCCCGGAACGAGGACGGGTTGGCGTTGTAGCAGTCGACGAGCAGCGTGAGATCGCGAACCCGACGCACCTCACCACGCATCGGCGGCAACTCAGCGTTAGCCAACCGCTCGGCCACCCGCTGCGGATCGACACCCAGCAGGTGCGCCACGACAACGGCAAAGAGCGCGTCATGTATCAGGTGCGTGCCAAAGCCTCGCAGATCGAAGTCCGTTCCCCGCCACCTCCACGCCACACCGTCGCCGGAGACCGACCAGCTCTCCGGTCGTTCGTCGGCGGCCTCGCTCAGCCCGACAGTCCGCACC
>JBDHKT010000384.1:0-4215 GCA_039586255.1 Gemmatimonadota bacterium
CGGGACGCGAGTGGGGCCCGGAGATGTGGCCGTCGCACCGGCGGGCGAGCGGGCCCTCGACCTACCGATCCTGCCGGTCGAGGGTGAAGTCCAGTTGCCGCTCGACGAGGCGACCCTGCTTGAACAGCTCGAGCGGCTGCGTGAAGATTTCCTGCGACGTGCTGAGGTGCTGGAGCGCCAGGCGGAAGAGTTCCGCCAGTTGCTCAGGGGGCCGCCCTGATGCGCGCCGCCGCGACCGCCGCCTGCGTCGTGGCGGCTTTTACCTTCACCGCCCCGCTACCTGCCCAGTCGCTGCGCAGTGACCTTTCCGCCGGACCCGAGCTACTCTTCTTCGAAGCCAACAGCGTCAGCGAAGGTTCGTTCGCCGCCCGGGCGAGCGGCGGACTCTTCTGGACGACGCGGAGCAGCTCGATCGCGTTCGCCGTCGAGCCGCGCGTCGGCCTCAGGTTCCTCAGCTTCGAGGAGCACACGTCGTCCGAGCTGATCGCCGACCTCGTCGCGTCGCTCGGCTCGAACCCCCGCGCTGGACGCCTGCGCTGGCAGGTCGGTGTCAGGGGGAAGCTGCGCGATCTCACCGACCCACCCGAGCTGCCCGTCTACCTCGAGCCCGGGCGCAGTGAAGGTTGGGCGGACGCCGTCGTCGGCCTGCCCGTCGGCGCCGGGTTTACCGTCGAGGCGCGCGGCTCCGCCGGTCTCGTCCGCTATACACCCGCCGAATGGCGGGTCCTCGATCGCAACGGCGCGCTCGGCGCATTGAGCGTGAATCACGGGCTCGGCCCCGGCGTCGCGCGATTCACAGTTGCCGTCGGCGGCGAAGAGTACACCGATCCGCTCGCCTTCAACCGCGAGGACAGCCGTTGGGGGCTGAGGTTCGACTGGGCGACCGCCGAGACCGTCTTTCTGCAGCTCGAAGGGGGACTCGCCTGGGGCTACTCCAACATCGCCGGGTACGACTATCGCTCGCAGCGCGCCGCGCTCCTCTTGTCGGCGCCGCTCGGTAGCGCCTCTCTCCAGGTCTACTCCGGCATCGCTCTGAAAAAGTACACCGACCCCGGCCCGCCCGACGCACTCGTCGCGCCCAGCGATCGCGACACCGGAAGCTTCGTCATCGTCCAGGCGACCCGGTCCTTAGGTTCCAGAACCGGCCTGCACCTGCGCGGCGAATGGTCGCGTAGCGAGACCGGCCTTAGGTTCCAGAACCGGCCTGCACCTGCGCGGCGAATGGTCGCGTAGCGAGACCGGCTTCCGCGACCAGTACTTCCAGCGCCTCGGGTTCAGCGCGCTGTTCAGTTTCCGGAGATAGGGGGAACGGCTCGATCGGTGCCCGCGGGGAGGCTTGAGGGTCCTCGAGCTTCACCGCTCGCGTGCACCGGCGGGCGGCGTAGCGCCATCGTGCCCGCTCGCGAGTTACGCTCGCAGGACCCCCAGCGCCTCCCGCTCTGGCTTTTGAACATTGACCGGGCGGCAGCGGCGAGCGTAGCTTCAATCACCTACCTGGCTGAAAGCGTCACAGTTTCGTCACGGAAAGAGCCCGGAGGAGAAATCCTCCGGGCTTGGCGTATAGGGCTGCAGAGTCTTAGGTCGCTGGGGCAGTCCGTCGAGCGCAAGTTGGAGCGCGGCGGCGGCGAAGCCGCCGTGCCTGCAATCAAGCCGCGCGACCTGGAGCGAGACAACTGCCCCGGCGACCACACCCGGCTAGCGGCTCTGCTGCTCCAGGTCGAGCAGGAACCGCTTCCGCCACAGGCCGCCCCCGTAACCGGTCAACGTCCCGTCGTTTCCCACCACGCGGTGGCAGGGGATCACGATCGCCAACCGGTTGTCGCCGTTGGCGCGGCCCACGGCGCGCTGCGCCTTCGGTCTGCCTATCCCCCGCGCCTCATCGGCGTAGGCGCGCGTCTCGCCGTAGGGTATCGTGCGGAGGTAATCCCAGCAGGCGACCTGGAACTCGGTGCCCGGATAGACGAGCGGCACGGTGAACTCGCGCAGCTCGCCGTCGAAGTAGCGTCGTAGCTCGTCGTCCAAGTGGGCGATGTGGTCGTGCTCTCCCGGCACGACCTCGACCCCGAAGTGCTTGTTGAGGCGCTTGACCTGCGTCTCCAGCATCCGCCGGTCGGAAAACTCGAGCATGCAGACGCCCTCGTCGTTCGCTGCCGCCACCATCGGTCCGAGCGGGGTTAGCAGTCGCGTCGCCTTGATGCATTTTGCCTCGCGGCTCGCCCCCGGCGTCTCGTCGAACGTCCGGGCGAACGCGTCGCGGAAGCCGCTCAGCGACTCGAAGCCGTGATCGTAGGCGGCGCTCGTCAGGTCATCGCCGTGCCGGATACGGCCCAGCGCCAGCCCCAGCCGCCGCGCCCGCTGGTAGGCCTGGAAGGTCATGCCGTGGTTTGTCTGGAACCAGCGACGCACGCGCCCGGGATCCAGCCGCATCGCGCGCAGGTCGGCGTCCTTCCAGCGGCGGCTCGGATCGGCCTCGACCTCCTCCAGCAGAGGACGCAGCCAATCGGGCACCTCGCCGTTCGGCTCCAGCGGCCGGCAGCGCAGGCACGGCCGGTAGCCGGCCAGCAGCGCCTGCTGCGTCGACGGATAGTACTCGATGTTCTCCTCCAGCGGTTTCCGTGCCGTGCAGGTCGGGCGGCAGAAGATGCCCGTGGTGCGGATGGCGGCGAAGAAGACGCCCTCGTACGAGGCGTCGCGGTCACAGAGGGCCCGGTACATCTCGGGGGCCGGCGGTAGATTGGCTGTGCTGTTCATGCCTGCCAATCTACAGGCGGCAGCGTGGATTTCCACCGAGAAATGTTCAGCGAATTCGGCCGCCGGCCGAGGCGCCTAGGGAAGGGTATCGGGCGATCTTATCCCGAAATCTATGACCAGGTTGAGCACCGTGATCTTGCCGGCGACGATCGTGAAGTCATTGGCCTCGGTGAACTGCTCTTTCAGCCCCTGGGTCGTGAAGATCACGTACTCGCCCACCTCGAGCTCCAAATGGTAGAGGCCCTGGTCGTCCGTACGGGTATGCGCCACCACGTTCTGACCACGGCTGTCGTGGACAATCACGTCGTAACCCGGGTAGGGGCCATCGCAAGGTGGGGACTGGGGGCTGATGGGAGGGCAGGGGACGCCCACCAGGTGGACGATCCCTTCCAGGACGCCAATATCCTCATCCAGGCCCGCCAGCTTTTCGCTCGAGATGCCGCCGCATGCAAGCGCCGCGAGCAGCCCGAGCAGTAGGAACGGGACGATAACGGAGAGTGGGATGCGCAGCTTCATCGACTGCTGGTCCTCCTGTAGCGCATGACCCGTACGGCGATCCTCTTACACGCTCTCCTCAAGGCAACCGGCGTGCCGGAACGGCGCGCGGCCGGTGCCGTCTCTAATTCGTTGTGGGCAAAGTGATTATGGTGGTGCGGGGTGGGCTGCGGGAAAGCGTACTTCTGGTTTCCAACAGCTTTTCGAACGATTCGGCTCAGTAATCCGAAACAGGGGGGTCGTGCTCCTAACGGTAGAGCCTGCCTGCGTGCCGGATCCAGCCGCCGGGGCGATCGCCCTGGGGGTCGTGGTGGGTCCAGTGGACGACACCGCCCTGCTCGTTCCACTCGTACTGCCCGCGAAACTCGATGGAGTCGTCGATGCTCACCGGGACGCGCGGTGCCAGACTGATGTTGTGGCTCACCAGCAGTGTATGACCCGATGCCAGCCTTAAGATGAAACGCTGGTGACGATCGCCCTCCTGGTCATCGGGCAGAACGCGCTCCACGACGCCCGCCGACTGGACTACGAGACCGGATCGCCCCTCCTCGAACGCCGCGACGATCGCCCGCTCGCCGGCGATGACAGCGCTGGGCGAAAGCGTACCTGAGGGGGTCGCTTCCGTCGGCGACTCGCCCGCGGGCCTCTCGAGCAACTCGTTCAACCCGTAGATCGAAACGAGCGCTAGGAAGACAATCAGATATCGCGTAGGCCTTCGCATGGCATCGCTTGAAAGTCGAACCGTGCTGGCTGGGAGGCTTGAGGGTCCTCGAGCTTCACCGCTCGCGTGCGCCGTTGGGCAGCGTAGCACCGCCGTGCCCGCTCACGAGTTATGCTCGCAGGACCCCCAGCGCCTCCCCTCCAGCACGGAGCGAATTCACCCGTGCGCTGCTTCAAGCAACCGATCCGCCAACGCCGTCATACCGTCCGGATCCGGCAACCGCTCGACCCAACGCTCGGGGATCGCCG
>JBDHKT010000385.1:0-3076 GCA_039586255.1 Gemmatimonadota bacterium
CAGCGCGGCGAGCGTCTTGAGGTAAGCCTTCGCCGCCGAACGAGGGGCGATGATCAAAACGAGGAACGCGGCCTCCGATGCCTTCGGCGGCGCGAACCCGAACGGCTTCTTACTCGTGCCCACCGCTACCGCCAGCTCCTTGGCGGCGTCGCTTCGATAGTGAGCGAGGAGCGCTCGGGCGCCGATGGTCGGTTGTGTCCCGCGAGCGACTTCAGCTTCCACCAGTTCATCGAGCACGCCCCGTTCAGTGATCAGGCCCGCCGCGTCCAGGCGGTCGAGCAGCTGCGCCACGGCAGCGGAATACGTAGGCGCCTTCAGCCCGACGATGACCCGGTCGGGAAGCAGTAAGCGTGACAGCGCTGTAGGCCTAGCCATTCAGAGCCCTTCCTACGATATCCGGCATGTCTACCGGGCGGTCTGCGACCTCAACCCCATTCTCTCTAAACGTAGCGATCTTCTCGTCCGCTGTACCCGAGGAGCCGGAGATAATAGCCCCCGCATGGCCCATGCGGCGTCCCGGCGGCGCGGTCTGACCGGCCACGAATCCAACGACCGGCTTCGAGATCTTCTCCTTGATGTGCCGCGCGGCGTTCTGCTCATCCGTGCCACCGATCTCGCCGATCAGCACGATCGCTTCCGTCTGCGGGTCGTTCTCGAAAGCGTCGAGACAATCGATGAAGTTCGTCCCGATGACGGGATCGCCCCCGATGCCGATGCAGCTCGACTGTCCCATGCCGACGCGCGTGAGCGCCCACACGACTTCATAGGTCAACGTCCCCGAGCGGCTGATGACCCCCACAGGTCCTTCCTCGACTATCTGGCCCGGGATAATCCCCAGTTTCGCCTTGCCCGGCGAGATCATCCCCGGACAGTTGGGACCGATGAGGCGCGCACCTCGATCCGCCACATATCGCGTTGCCCTGAGCATGTCGAGGACCGGTATGCCCTCGGATATGCAGACAATCAGATCGACGCCCGAATCGGCCGCCTCACAGATGGCGCTGGCCGCGAACGCCGCCGGCACATAGATAACGCTCGCGTTCGCCCCTTCCTCGCGCACCGCTCCCTCGACGCTGTTGAACACCGGTACGACGTCCTCGAACTTCTGGCCGCCCTTCCCCGGTGTCACACCGGCCACGACCTGCGTCCCATACTCCATCATCTGACGGGTGTGGAATGATCCATCCCGTCCGGTGATCCCTTGGACCACTACCCGCGTGCTGCTATCCGCAAATATCGCCATCGATGTCGCACCTGTGTCTAGTTCTTCGCCAACTCGACCGCTTTCTGAACGGCCTCATCCATATCGGTCATAGCGCCGAAGCCTGCGGCCTCGAGGATCTTGACCGCTTCCTCCTCATTCGTACCGGTCAATCGGATAGTCAGCGGGACCTCTAGCTCGATCTCCTTTGTAGCTTCAACGATACCGTTCGCCACGTCGTCGCAGCGGGTGATTCCACCGAAGATGTTGAAGAGGATCGACTTCACCGCCGGGTCCGAAGTGATGATCTCGATCGCCGTCACGACCTTCTCCGGGCTCGACGAGCCACCGATGTCGAGGAAGTTCGCCGGCTCACCGCCGTAGTACTTCACAAGGTCCATCGTCGCCATCGCGAGACCTGCCCCGTTCACACAGCACCCCACGTCGCCGTCGAGCTTGATATAGGTCAGCGCCTGGGCCCGTGCCTTCACTTCCTCGGGCGCCTCGGCCTCAACGTCGCGGAGCTCGGCGATCGTCGTCCGCCGGAACAGCTCATTATCATCGATGTTCATCTTGGCGTCGATGGCCTTCAGCTCGCCCGACTTTGTTGTGATCAGCGGGTTGATCTCCAAGAGAGACGCTCCGGCGTCGATCATCGAGGCGTAAAGCTTCGTGATTATGTCGGCCGCCTGGCGCGCCAACCCCGAATCGCCGGCGTAGAGCTTATACGCCAGGCGCGAGGCTTGATGCGGCAGCAGGCCATAGCGCGGGTCCACCGTTTCCTTGAAGATCAGCTCCGGCGTCTTCGCTGCGACTTCTTCGATGTCGATGCCCCCTTCCGGCGATGCCATCAGCACCACCGCGCCGTTGGCGCGATCGACGATCGCACCAAGATACGCTTCATGCTCGATCTCCTCGACGGGACTCACTAGCACCCTGGTCACCGTCAGCCCCTTGATCTGCATGCCGAGTATCTTACCGGCGACCTCCCGCGCCTCCGCCGCCGTGGTCGCCAGCTTCACGCCGCCGGCCTTGCCCCGACCGCCCGCATGGACCTGGGCCTTCACGACGACCCCCGTGCCCAGCCCCGCCGCAATCTTCTCCGCTTCCTCCGGGGTCGTAGCGACCTCCCCCGGCGCTACCGGCATCCCATGCTGCCGGAAGATCTCCCTGGCCTGGTACTCGTGGATGTTCATGTCATCACCTGGTTCTGATCTCGGTGCCCGCCGCGCCGCGCAACGCGGCCAGTCCTTGATCGAGCTGTGCTATCAGTGCCCTCCTGCCCCCACCCCTCAGGAACCTGACGGCCGCTTCAACCTTCGGTCGCATGCTACCCCGACCCAGCTGGTCGGTCTCCAGCATCGCCTCAGCCTCTTTCAGCGACAGGCGTTCCAGCGGCGTGGCGTGCTCCGTGCCGAAATCCCGGTAGACTGCGTCGACATCGGTCAAAATCAACAGAGTGCTGGCCCCGATCTCGCAACCCAGCACCGCCGCCGCGAGGTCCTTGTCCACGACGACATCGACGCCCTCCAAGCCCAGCGCAGGGTCCCAGTAGACCGGGACGCCTCCGCCCCCCGCGGCGATCACGATGACCCCGCGGTAGACCAGGCGCCGGATCGTGTTCCACTCTATCGTTTCCACCGGCCCCGGGCTGGCCACAACCCGGCGAAGCACGCCGTTGGCGTCCCGCTTCACCTGCCATGAGGTCTCCCGGAGACGCTCGGCCCGGCCCTCGCTGATTTCGCGCCCGATGTACTTCGTTGGGTCCTGCATCTGCGGCGCCTCGGGATCGACCACGACCTGAGTGATCTGGGTGACCACGAGCCGGTTCACACCCGCCTTCCTCAGGCTGTTTTGCAGCGACTGCTGGATCAT
>JBDHKT010000386.1:0-3070 GCA_039586255.1 Gemmatimonadota bacterium
GTCGCACGCACGCAGATCCGCCTCTCCCACGCCGAGCGCAACCATCCCGACGACCATCCGCTGGTCCTGGGGCGCCGTCAGCAGCGCGAGGACTGGATCGCGATGGCCGTGTTCTGGGCGTTCTTTGCCGCTGCGGACGGTTGGATATCCGTACACCTGTACGGGTTCGACGAGCGGACGGGACTGGAGCCCGAGCAGGTGGCGTTCGCGGTGAGTTTCAGGATCCCGATAGGGCCGTAGCCGCCGCCTCGTTACTCGGAGCCGGCCCACTCCCGTTGGTCGATCGTGTCCTCGGTAACGACCGTATAGGTCCGGTGCGTTACCCAATCGCCCGAGTTGATGTAGAAGCCGCTCGAGCCTGCAGCCTTTACCTGCGGGATGTGGCAGTGACCGAAGACGACGAGCTCGAGATCGTCGCGATCCTCCAGTAGCTTCACCGCGTAGTCTTCCAGTACCTGGGCGCGCTCCTCGGCTTTGGCGAAGCTGCGGTGCGTGCGCTCTTCCGTACGCGACACGCCGCGCGCAATCCGACAGGCGATGTCCGGGTGCACCCAGCGCATCGCCGTGGAGACCGGCCGGCTACGCAAGACGAATTTCAGCATCTTGTAACCCGCGTCACCGGGGCCGATCCCATCCCCGTGCGCTACTAGGGCGCGCCGACCGGCCAGCTCGAGCTCGATGGGGCCGTCCGCAAGCTCGAGCCCGATCATGTCCTCCAGGAACGCTCCCACCCAGGCGTCATGATTGCCACCGACAAGGATGATGCTGACCCCCGATTCCCGCAGCTCGCTCAGGACCCGCAGGGTGTGGAAGTGCACCGTCGGGAAGACCGTTCGGTAGCCGCACCAGAAGTCGAACAGGTCGCCGTTGATCAGCATGGTATCGGCGCGGCCGTGCCACGAGCGCGCGAAACGCTGGAACTCCTGCTGGACCGTGCCGGACACGGCCCCCAAGTGCAAATCCGAGATGATCAACACGGTTTTCGACATTGGCAGGCGCAAAATAGACACGTGGCGGGCGGGCACAAGGCGCCTGCGGTTTTGACGCCGGGAGCATGAGGCCCTATCCTTAGCGGTTTCCGGATATAACGCAGGCCGTGAGATGAATGGAGGGAGCGTGCCCGAGAGCACGATCGAGTTCAGGGTCCGTTACGCCGAAACCGACCAGATGGGCGTAGTCTACCACACCAACTACCTCATCTGGTGCGAGATGGGACGCACCGAATTGATGCGCCAGCTGGGTGCGACCTATGCCGAGCTGGAGCGACAGGGTGTGTATCTGGTCGTCTCACGCGCCCAGATCCGATTCCGCAACTCGGCCCGCTATGATGATCCCGTTCGCGTGCGCACTCGACTTACCCGCGTGCGGAGCCGTGGTGTCACCTTCCATTACGTAGTGGAGCGGGCTGAGGGTGAGCCAGTTCTGGCGGAAGCGGAGACCGACCTGGTGTGCGTCGATTCCGGCGGGTCTCCCCGCAAGCTGCCCGGCTCGATCGAGGTGCTCCTGGGCGCGGCTCTGGAGCCGCAGATTGCTTGACCCATTGAGAACTAGATATTTCTTATCGATCCTGGCCGTGGTTGCGGCTGCTTGCGGGCCGCAACTGCCCGATCCAGTGCCGATCGGCGATCCCGGCGCGCTGGAGAGTCGGCTTCGAGAACTCGGTACGCCGGACCAGCCCAAGCTCATCGAATTCGAGTGGCGCTACCGGGGCCGTGAGGGGCGCTTCTCAGGCGAGGGTGGCGTTCGGGTTAACCCGCCGGACAGCGTGCGGCTCGATCTACTGGGGCCCGGCTGGTCCGGTGTACAGAGCGCCGTTATGCTCGGAGCGGACGTCTACTACCTTGGAGAGCAGCGGATAACGCTGCCGCCCCCGACGTTCATGTGGACGATGATCGGCACCTTCCGGCCGCCCGTCGGCGTGGAGCCGGAGGGCGCGCGGCGCGGGGAGCGTTCGCAGTTGACCTACCGGTTGTCGCCCCGGGCGACGGTGGCCTTCCATTTCGACGGCGCGGGCCGGTTGATCGAGGGTGAGCTGAGGATCGACGGAGACGTAGTCCAGGAGATTCGCGTCGAGCCCGGTGATGCGGGAGATGGCCCCGGTGGCTATCGGTGGCCGATAGAGGCCCGATTTCGCGACCTGAGAGAGTTCCATGAAGTGCGTATCAAAGTTGTGGGGATCCGCGAGCATGAGCCTTTCGAGAAGCGCATCTTCGATGTGGCGCCTCGCTAGTCTGACGGTGATGGTGCTCGCCGGCTGCGGCGTCTACTCCCTGTCCGGTGGCGGCGGCCTACCCGGCCATATCGATTCCGTCGCCATCCTCCCGGTGGATAACCGAACGACCCAGTTCACACTGACCCAGGAGCTCACCCAGGCGCTGCTCGACAACATTCCCGGCCGCCTGGGTCTGAGGCCGGCGGACGAGGGGTCGGCGGATTCGATCCTCAGGGGAACGATCACACGCTACGATGATCGTGCCGTCAATTACCAGCCGGACCCGGAAGGGCCCGTCATCTTTCAACGGCGAGTCGATATCACCGTCTCGATCGAAATCTACGACGTCGGAGAGGAACAGGTCCTCTGGTCCAACAGGTCGCTTTCCGCTTCCGGTGAATACGAGCCGGATAAGGGTCAGAGCGAGACCGACGGCCGTATGCTGGCGATCGACAACCTGATCCAGCTGATCATCGATGGGGCACAGTCCCAGTGGTGAGCCGATGAGAGTGGGACGCCCGCTCGCCCGGCGCGCCCGCCGTCGCCGGCTGCTGCTTTGGGCCGTCGCCGGCATCTTCCTCGTCGGTATCGCGGGCTACCGTGCGCCGGCGTCCGACCCCGTGCCGGAGTACGTCCCGTCGGCGGCGGCCGCGCAGGATGGGGGCCAGCAGGCCGACCCGTCGGAAGGGTCGGGTAATGACGAGTCGGGCGCGCACACGACCGCGCGCTTCCTGCTGATCATCGTCGCGATCTTGATGGTCGGGAAGTTCAGCGGTGAGCTGGCTGAGCGGATCGGCCAACCGGCTGTGCTCGGCGAGTTATTGGGCGGCGTGATCCTCGGGGGCAGCGTGCTCGGGA
>JBDHKT010000387.1:0-3069 GCA_039586255.1 Gemmatimonadota bacterium
GATGAAGGCAGCGGGGGACGGCGTCATAATCAACACGGGCTCCACCAACGCGATCATGGGCTACCCGTTCTACGCCGACTACAACGCGTCGAAGGCGGGCGTGCTGGAACTGACGCGTTCGATGGCCCTCGAGCTGGCGCCCGATGTACGGGTCGTCGCCGTCTGCCCCGGCTATATCATGACGCCGATGCAGGAGGCGGAGTACACTCCCGAGATGTTCGAAGAAGTGAACAGCAAGATCCCGCTGCGCCGACACGGCCGGCCCGAGGAAGTCGCCGCGCTCTTCGCCTTCCTCGCCTCGGACGAAGCGGCCTACATAACCGGGCAGACGTACATCATCGACGGCGGCGAGATCGCCGGCGGCCTGGCCAGTCGCTAGAGCTACTCGTAGCGCAGCGCCTCGACCGGATCGACTCGCATGGCCCGCCGCGCCGGCAGATAGCAAGCCAGGACGGCGACAACGACCAGCAGCAAAGCGACTCCTATAAGAGTCAACTCGTCGGTTGTGCCGATGCCGTACACCAGGCTTCCCAGGAATCGCGACAGCCCCAGTGAGACCGCGATGCCCGCCAGGACGCCGATGCCCACCAGCCGCAGGCCCTGCCCCAGCACGAGCTGCAACACGTCGGCCTTTTCAGCGCCGATCGCCAACCGCACCCCGATCTCCTGGGTGCGCCGGCTAACCGAGTAGGCGATGACCCCGTAGATACCCACGGCGGCGAGTAGCAGGGCGACGATCGAGAAGGCGAGCATTAGGGTAGTAGAGAAGCGCATGCGAGCCAGCGATTCGCCGAGGATCTGCTTCATCGGCTTCACATCGAAGATCGGCAGCGTCGGATCGAACTGCCGAATGACCGCCCGCGCCGCGGCGAGGGCGGTCTCCGGCTCGCCGCGCACGACGAGCGACATGCTCCTCGACCAGGAAACCTGCGCATACGGCACGTAGACGCTGGGGTTGGGGTCGATTCTCAAGCTGGCGTGGCGAACACCGCCGACCACACCAACGATCCGGAACGGCTGCCCGTGAAGTCCCAGCCTGATCCCGACCGGGTCCTCATCGGGGAAGTGGCGGCGGACGAAGGCGTCGTTGACGATGACTACGGGCTCGACCTCCGAGCCGTCGGTTTCACTGAAGTGCCGGCCCTGAACAAGGCGGACCCCCATCGCCTGGAAATAGGTCGGAGTGACGACCGCGAAGTTGACCGAGCGGTTCTCGTTCGGCGGCTCCTCGGTCTCACCCTCCTTGATGAATGATGTGCCTCCGCGGTCCACAGCCAGTGGGATGCTATTGATGAATCCGGCCGCGTTGATCCCGGGGCTCGAGTTGAGTCGCCGCTCGAGTTCGGCGTAAGCCGCGACGAGATGGGCGTCCTCCGGATAGCGCGATTCCAGAAGCGAGACCCTCAACGTCACCCTGTCTTCGGCCTCGAAGCCTGTATCAACTCCGCTGAGGCGAACGAAGCTCTGGATCAGCAGGCCCGCTCCGACGAGGAGCACCAGTGAGAGGCCGACCTCGGCCACGACGAGGGCCGACCGCAGACGCGAGCTTCCCCGGCTCTCGGCCTGTCCGCGCCCGGCCTCTCGCAGCCGCTGGCTCAAGTTCTCTGAGGTCCCTTGAAAGGCAGGGGCGAGGCCGAACAACACGCCCGTGAGCAGCGACACGAGCAGCGTGAAGCCCAGCACACTGGCGTCCAGCCCCACACCTTCCAGGCGCGGAATATCCTGTGGGCCCAGCCGGGCCAGCGCCTTCGCTCCCCAGAGCGCCACGCCCAAGCCCGCCAGGCCGCCCAGCAATGACAGACCCAAGCTCTCGGTAATGAGCTGTCGCGCCAGCCGGCCACGCCCGGCCCCCAGCGATGCGCGCAACGCGAACTCCTTCAGCCGCGTCGTGCCCCGGGCCAACAGCAGGTTGGCGACGTTGACGCACGCTATCAGCAAGACCAGGCCGACGGCGCCCAGAAGGATCAGCAGCTGAACGCTGGCATCTCCGAGCACCTGCCGGTCCAGCGGCGTCAGGGTGATGTCCCACCCGGCGTTGAACGATGGGTACTCCTGCTGTAGGCGACGCGCGATGGTGTTCATCTCCGCGTCGGCGGTCCGCAGGTCGACGCCATCGGTCAGCCTGGCGATCACCGTCATGAAGTGGGCCGCCCGGTTCCCAGCTTCCATGTCCATGGCGAACGGCACCCAGAGCTCCGTCTCCTCGGTGGGGACCGCGCCTTCCAGTACGATAGGAGGTGGGAACTCGAACCCCGGCGACATCACGCCAACCACTATACGGGGTAGTCCATCCAGCCTGATCGATCTCCCAAGGATCTCGGGATCCGCACCGAAGCGAGTCCGCCAACTCCCGTGGCTGAGCAGCACGACCGGGGCGCTACCCTCACGATCGTCCTCGGTGTTGAAGAGTCGGCCGAGGAACGGCGCGGCGCCGACCACGGAGAACATCCCGGCGGTCACCGAAGCACCGCGCACGACGCTGGACTCCGCCTCGCCCTCGAGGATGTAGCGCCGGCGGCTGAACGCCCCCATCTCGTCGAACACGCTGTTCTGGTCACGCCAGTCGGCGTAGTTGGGCGGCGAGACGACCATGTAGGGCAGGCCCCGGTTCAGATTCCGCTCCCAGACGACGACCAGCCGATCCGGATCGCCGTACGGGAAGGGGCGCAGCAGCACGCCGTTGACGACGGAGAAGATCGCGCTGGTCGCACCGATGCCGAGCGCGAGGGTCAGCACGGCGACGAATGCGAATCCCGGGTTCCTGCGCAACATCCGCAGGCTCAACTTCACGTCCTGCCATAGACTAGCCATCTCGAGCCACCTATCTCCGGTTCCGGACACTCAACGTTCGCTGACGGCGACACCGACACCGTACTCGGCGACGCGTCGGATCTGATCGTAGTACCTCGCGGGCATCGGCCTGTACGTTCCCCACAGCAACACGAAGCCCGATCCGGCCGGCCCACCGTAGCTCTTCACCCAAGCCGGCGCGCCGCCGTTCTCGTCCAGGGCGAGCGCGGTCGTGACCTCGGCGACGTCGACCCCCGACACGCTCACCCACCAATCGGT
>JBDHKT010000388.1:0-4208 GCA_039586255.1 Gemmatimonadota bacterium
CCGCCTACCGCCCACCGCCGCACCGTGACTTTGGGACGCCAGAGAGGCAGGAAGGGATGAACTTAGAGTCAGTCGATCGCGACGTTTACGACGCGATACTCAATGAGACCCGCCGCCAGGGCGACGGATTGGAGCTGATCGCCAGCGAGAACTTCGTTTCGCCGGCCGTGCTCGAGGCGATGGGCTCGGTGTTCACCAACAAGTACGCCGAGGGCTATCCCGGCAAGCGCTACTACGGCGGTTGCGAGTTCGCCGATGTCGTGGAGGAGGCGGCCCGAACCCGCGCCTGCCAGTTGTTCGGCGCCGACCACGCCAACGTGCAGCCGCACGCCGGCGCCCAGGCGAACATGGGCGTCTACTTCGCCTTGCTCGAGTCGGGTGACACGATCCTCGGCATGAATCTCTCGCACGGCGGCCATCTGACGCACGGCTCGCCGGTCAACTTCAGCGGTGTGCTCTACGACGTGGTCGCCTATGGCGTGCGCGAGGACAACCAACACATCGACTACGATCAGGTCCGCGACCTGGCGAAGGAACACCGGCCGAAGCTCATCGTGGCGGGCGCCAGCGCCTATCCGCGCACCATCGATTTCGAGATCTTCGCCGATATAGCCGCCGAGGTGGGCGCGCGCCTCATGGTCGACATGGCCCACATCGCCGGACTGATCGCAGCCAAGCTGCATCCGTCGCCCATCCCTTACTCCGACGCCGTCACCACGACCACGCACAAGACGCTGCGCGGTCCGCGCGGCGGCCTCGTCCTCTGCAAGGAGGAGCACGCCAAGGCCATCAACAAGAGCGTCTTTCCGGGGATGCAGGGCGGCCCGCTGGTCCACGTCATCGCCGCCAAGGCGGTCGCGCTCAAGGAGGCGATGAGCGACGATTTCGTGAAGTACTCCCGCCAGGTCATCACCAATGCCCAGGCCCTCGGCGAAACGCTCGTCGAGCGGGGGTACCAGCTCGTCGCCGGCGGCACCGACACGCACCTGCTGCTGGTCGACCTCCGGGATCGCGACCTGACCGGCAAGGAGGCTGAGGAGGCGCTGGGCCGCGCCGAGATCACGGTGAACAAGAATACCGTCCCCTTCGAGACGCGCTCGCCCTTCGTCACCTCGGGGATCCGGATCGGGACGCCGGCGCTGACGACCCGGGGGATGGGGGAGGCCGAGATGCGGCAGATCGGCGGCTGGATCGATGACATCCTGCAGGCGCCCGGCGACGAGGCCGTCGCCGCTCGCGTCCGCGACGAGGTCCTCACCCTCTGCCGCGCCTTCCCGCTCTACGAGGAGTGGGTGGAAGGTACGTTCACCCGGCCCGCCGGACTGGGAAGGAACAACAGGGAAGAGTGAAGTCGTTGGGAATTCTCGAATCTCGATTCGGGGACCAGTAGAACCGGGGACCCGTGGAAGCGGGAGGGGCCCTCACCCGCCCCGAAAACGGGCCGGCGAGGCCAATCCCGGTGCCCTTGACGGGGCCACCAACCCGCAAGAGGTTGTGGGGTGGGAATGCAACGCGGAGTGTGAGGTAGCGGGCGATGATAGGAGCTACAGCAACGATTCTGGGGCAGGTGCCAGACGGAACGGGTGGGGCTGAATGGTAGGACAGAACCTGCTGGCCAAGCTCCGGGAGCAGAACCCGCGTTATTCGGACACCGCCTACCTGTTCGTCCTTGCCGCTCTACAGCACGCGATCGAGACGCTAGACGAGCCGCGCCATATAACGGGCCAGGAGCTGGCCGAGGGGGTCCGGGACCTGGCGATCAAGCGGTTCGGCCCCATGGCCCGCACCGTGCTCGAGCATTGGGGCATCCACTCGACCGCTGACATCGGCGCCATCGTCTACGCCCTCATCGAGTGTCACGTGCTGATCAAGCAGGAGAGCGACAGCCGCGAAGATTTCCAGGACGTCTTCAACTTCGACGAAACCTTCGATCGCAACTATCCGTGGGGCAGGGTCGAGCGGCGCTAGCCGACCCGGGGCCCGGCTATCGGTCGTGATAGCCATGCCTGGTTTGGGAGGGGGGTGAAGTCTTATGGATCGCGAACGAGAGTTCCCCGTTTGCAGGAAGTGCGACGCAGGGTCTCTGTTGCCACTGTCCGACTACGGACGCGAAGGCGCGCCCATCATGTACAAGGCCTGGGTTTGCAGCAATCCGGAATGCGGCTACAACATCCGCATCGACAACGGCGAGATAAGCTTCGGCCGTCAGATCCAGCAATCCTTCAAATAGCCGGACCACGAGTCTGGTGATGCGATGAGCGACCTCTACGGCGTCGAACGTCTGCCGCTCCCGCGAGCCCGCGAGATGGCCGAGATCGATCGGCGGGCCCGGGAGGAGCACGACGTTCCCGAGCGCTTGCTGATGGAGAGCGCTGGCCGGGCGATCGCTCAGTGCCTCCAGCACTTCTACCCCGAGGGCAGGGTCGCCGCCGCCGTCGGCAGCGGCCACAACGGCGGCGACGCCTACATCGCGCTCCGCGTGCTGCACAGCTGGGGCAGAGAGGTCCTCGCCGTCCAGGCCGGCAGCCAGCCGCCCGACCCGGTGCTCGCCCACCGCTGGGACGTGCCCGTCCTGCCGGCCGAGAAGGCCGCCCGCGCCTTCAGCTCCGCCGCGGTCATCCTCGACGGCGTGCTCGGCACCGGGACCACCGGCAAGCCCCACGAGCAGGCCGCCAAGATGATCGACGCGATGAACGCCAGCAACGCCGTGCGCGTCGCGGTCGATGGACCCTCGGGGATGGATTTCAGCACCGGCGCCGTACCCGGCGCCTGCGTCTACGCCGACCTGACCGTGACCCTCGGCTTCCCGAAGCTCGGCCTGCTCTTCCAGCCGGCGCGTGGCCGCTGCGGCCGCATCGTCGCCGCGGAGATCGGCTTCCAGCCGGTGCTCGACGACGAGGTCTCCGCCTGCGTGATCACACCCGACTGGGCCCGGGCGCACCTGCCGCGCCGCGCGCCCGACGCGGCGGCGGACGATCCGGCCGAGGTGACGAGGACCGGCTCGTGGCTCAAGGCGACGACGGAGGGCGCGCCCTTGAAGAGGACGGCGGCGCGTAGCTGGCGGGCGGCTCACCGAGGCCGGCGAGTGGGCCCACGCATGCGTCGTCGGCTGCGGGTTCGGCCAGGACAACGTCGCCGCCACGCGCCTCGAGTGCGTACTCGACGCCACCGGCGCGCTGCCCACCCTCATCGACGCCGACGGCCTGAACCTCCTCGCCGGCCGGCCCGGCGACCTGACCGAGCTGGGCAAGACGCGGCCAACCGCCATCACGCCGCACCCCGGCGAGATGGCCCGCTTGATGGGGCTGCCGACTGCTGAGGCACGCGCCGACCCCGTCGCCGTCGCCGGCGCCGCCGCCCGCCAGCTACGCGCCGCCGTCCTCTTCAAGGGCGCGCCCTCCGTCGTCGCCTTGAGCCACGAGCCGGTCCTCGTCACCTCGGCCGGATCGTCCGCCGCCGCGTCGGGCGCTGCGGCGCCATGCTCGCCGCACGCATGCCCCGGCGCGAGGCGCTCGCCGTCGCGCTCTACTATTGCGGCCGAGCTGCTCAGCTCGGGCCGCCGATGGGCCGTAGCTCGCTGGAGCTCGTGCGTAGCCTACCTCTGGCGCTGGAGAACCCCGGCGCCGGCACACCGCCGCTACCCTTCGTACTGTTCGACCAGCCGCCACCGCGGTGAGCTTCACACCGCTTGGCCCGGGCGCCGAGTTCGACATCATCCGCCGCATCCTGAAGGATGCCGCGCCGCCGGGGCCCGACGTCGCTCTCGCCTCCGGCGACGACTGCGCGCTGCTCCGCGCCGAGGACTACCGCTACCTCGCCGTCACCGTCGATCTCACCGTCGAGGGAGCCCACTTCCGCCTCGATTGGGGGACGCCGGAGCTGGTGGGCGGCCGCGCCGTGCGTGCCGCGGTCTCCGACCTGGCGGCGATGGCCGCCGAACCGCTGGGCGTGCTCGTCGCTCTGAACGTTCCCGCAGAAGCGGAGCCCGATTTGGCCGAGCAGGTGGGCGCCGGCTGCTCGAGCGCCGCCGCGGCGCTGGGCTCGCCGTTGATCGGCGGCGACCTCTCCCGCGGCGGTAGCGGCCTCGCCCTCGATGTGACGGCGCTGGGTCTCGTCGAGCGGCCGCTCTTGAGGAGCGGCGCCCGGCCCGGCGACGAGCTCTGGGTGACCGGCCAGCTCGGCGCGGCTGCCGCCGCCGTCGGCGCCTG
>JBDHKT010000389.1:0-3057 GCA_039586255.1 Gemmatimonadota bacterium
CGCCGCGTTGAGCTGGTCGCGGGCCAGTTCGGCGCCGCGTAGCGCGTGTGAGCCGATGAACTGCTCGAGAGGTGCCGCCACGCCAAAGCGGACGGTGTCGCCTGAGCCTCCGCCGCCGCAGGCGGTCAGCGCGAGGATGACACCTGCCAGGCCGAGGAGCGACGCACGTATACGGGTGGATCGCATGAGCTAGAAAGGAGTATGGGGAAACGGGTGGGGGGGCGCGGTAAACTACAATAATCGAAAGGCTTACGTGCCGTCAAGGACGTGGGCGCGGCGCACTCTTCGCGGCCGACACAAGCGAGGCGCTCGTCTCGTACAGAAGGGCGGGGCTTCCAGCCCCGCGGGCACTACTCCGAAGATCCGACAAGGAGGTAGAATGGGCGGTATCGGTGGCCTTTTTGGCCTGATCGTGCTGATCGCCGATATCTGGGCTCTCCTCAACATCTGGGAGAGCGGTGAATCCACAGGCAGCAAGCTTCTGTGGACCGTCGCGGTTCTCGTATTCCCGGCTGCCGGTTTCATTGCTTGGCTCCTCTTCGGGCCAAAGAAATAGCGGGGCTTAGCTTTCCGCCGGTCCGACCGGCTGCGCGGGCGTGATCTCGGCGACGGCGGCCTCGGGGGTCTTTACGATCAGGAAGTAGGCAAACAGCAGGCTCGGCCAGCCGTGGAAAGCCAGCCGGAGCATCGAAGTGTTGACGTGCCAAGCAAGATCGTACGGCGTCACCACGTACACAAAAAGGTAGGCCGCCAGGACCAGGCCCAGCGTGACCAGCATTGTGCCCATACACTCTCGCTCAACCCCCCTCTCTCCCCAGCCCACCGCCAGCAGGTAGAGCACAAGCACGAGCGGCGCTGCCGCCAGCCAGCCGCTGAGTATCATGAAGCGCTCGCCGAACGACTTCAGCACGTACCAGAGCCTCCAGGGCGTGATCAGCCGGTCGATGATGTCGGCGGGCTGCAGCGAAGCCAGTAGATCGTTTCGGGGCGCGACCCCCCACTTGAATGCGATGATCAGAAGCAGTATCGGCGCCAGCCCGACGAGCATGATGGCCTGGCGGCGAAGAGCCTGCCTCCAGCCTCGCACGTGGGTGACCATCAGTAGGTGGGCGACGAACAGGGCAAGTACGAAGAGCAGACCTTCGTTTTTCGTCCAGGCGGCGAGGCCCGACGTCAGCCCCGCTAGCGTCACGAAAATGGCACCGCCTTCCTTCACCGTATCGGCGAGCGCCAGTGCAACGAACGTCGCCAGCATGAAGAAGGCCATTGGAATGTCGGCGTACTGATTCGCCCCTTGGAAGACCAGCGTGTGACTGCAGAGAATCACGATCCCGGCCAGTAGGCCCTGGCCGCGGCTGCGCAACGACGTGAGCGCTCCCAGAAGCAGGAGTGCCGTCGCGCCGGACAAGAGCAGGCCTACCAGAATCGGCGCGGCCTGCGGTTCGGAGCCGATGAAACTCCACGCACGTGCAATGGCGCCGGGCACGAGTAGCGGATAGTCGGCGTGCGTCCAGGTTCCCAGCAGATCCGAGAAGGCATCCTTCCAATGGCCTCCGCCGCGGAACAGGAAACGGGCGCGCAGGTTCCAGATGCTCGGGGCGTCCCAGCCACCGTGTGGGTAGGTCGCCGATCGGTAGCCGAACGCGAAGACCGCCGCGACGAGCGAGACGGCGAAGCCCGGGGCCAGCAGCCAGGAGACGAACGGTGTCCGGGTCGCCCGGCCGCCGGACCCGCGGGTGACGGTGTTCGCTCCGGTTCGGATCCGGCGGAGCACGCAGGCAATCAGGACCGCCAGGACCGCGATCTCAGCCGCGAAGTACGCTTTCGACGGACCGAAGCCGACCAGCCCGATGAAGAAACCCGCGGAAGACAGACCCAGCCCCAGCCCGACGCCCAGCGCCAGGATCAGAAGCAGGTCTGCCCTCGGCACTCGCTCCTGCGGCCAGAACGTAAATAGAAGGAGGCAGCCGCCGATGATGGGAACCACCAACGCCAGCGGTAGCGCGAACGTCATCGCTCGGCACCTACAAGCAATACAACTCCACTATCCAGGTCGCGCAGTACTACGAGCCCCGCGGGATAAGTCCTCGCGCCCGTCGAATCGGCCGCCGAGTCGACGCTATAGTTGCCCACCACGATCGGAAGGTTGGCGGTCCTGAGGACGATGACTGGCGCCAGCGCGTACTGGGTAAGAAAATAGTCCTGCAGGGCCTCGACGCTGGTGAAGGAGCTGCCGGCCAAGCCGTCGCTGGCGTAGCCGACGACACCGCGCGGCGGCAGGTGCTCCCTCAGTGGCCGGAGCCGCTCATCCTGTTCGCTCGCTCGTGCGGGGCCGGTGCTCGGAGATGAGATGCGCGACTCGCCGTACATCTCGACGGCGAGGTAGAGCGTCTCCGCACCGCTGGCGAGGGCCAGGCAGGTGGTGGCTGCCAGCGCGACTCGGGCCAGCAGAGGCCGGTGGGTTCGCATACCCGCCAAGATACCGGCCAGGCGTCGATTCAGCCACGAAAGTGTCATTGTGGAACCCGGCGCCGCGGGGCGGGCGTTGACTCGGGGAGGGCCAGACTGCATGCTGATTCAGGCGTGGAGACAAACACTGGAGGGATTCCAATGATGTATCGGCCCTTGCCACGGAACCGCGCAGCGGCTCGGCGTCCGAGCGTGCGGCGCCGCCTGCTTGTGCTTCCCGTCCTCCTGGCTCTTCTGGGCGGTCCACTCGACGCGTTCGGCCAGTACGAGAATATCGTTCTGCCGGTCGATACGATCGAGCAGCTATTCCGCTACGAGGAGATGCGGATCGCACAAATGAGGGACACGCGCTTCGAGGGGGACAGGACGCAGGTCGCCGTGCTGGTGTTTCCCGGCTACATGCCCTTGCGCGTCAAATGGGCGGCCGCTCCAAGGGGTGCTGACTCGTTCAACAACCGCCCCCGTTTCGAGATAGCGGTCTATGAGCTGCAGAAGCTGTTCCTGGACGAGAAAGACTACGTCGTACCGCCGACGGTAGTCCGAGTCATGCCGTTGGATGAGTACCCCAGGAAGGATGCCGTGCTCACA
>JBDHKT010000390.1:0-3034 GCA_039586255.1 Gemmatimonadota bacterium
CCCGAGGCCGGGGCATCGTATCTGCGAGCGCCCCTCAAGGGTATGGCGCTCCCATTCCGACACCTGGTCCGGCCTGTCACGGTAGCGCAGCAGTATCCGGAGGAGAAGTACGAGCTTGCGCCCCGGATGCGTGGTACGCACCGCATGGCGGTGCACGAAGACGGGCGGGCCAAGTGTGTGGCCTGCGGGCTGTGCCCGACGATCTGTCCGGCGAACTGTATCAAGCTGATCCCCGCGGAAGATGAGAATGGTGAGCGGTACGCGGCGGTCTACGAGATCGATGAGTTCCGCTGCATCTTTTGTGGCTATTGCCAGGAAGTTTGCCCGGTCGAAGCGATACATCTTGGAGTCCACTACGAGGCCGCCGAATACAGCCGCGAGAGGTTCGTTTACGATCTCGAGCGTCTCTGCGCGCAGGACCACTCGTTCACTCAGCTGTGGGACCCTGAGGATCCCGCATCGGAGTGACGTGGGTTTGGAGCGGCTAATCGAGGGTGGATCGATAGGCCCATAATGGATATCAGCCAGCTGGTCTTCTACACCTTTGCGGGTCTCGCCGTGGCGAGCAGCGTGCTGATGATCACGCGGAAGAACCCGGTATACAGCGTCATGTACTTGGTGCTGACGCTTTTCTCGGTGGCGGCGATCTTCGTTTTGCTCGACGCGCATTTCCTCGCCGCGCTCCAGGTCCTCGTTTACGCTGGGGCGATCCTCGTTCTGTTCCTGTTCGTGATCATGCTGCTCAATCTCGGACACGAGTTCGACCCCGACATCCGCGGCAAGTTCTGGTGGGTCATCGGTTTCGGCCTCGGCCTGGTGCTGTTCGCGGAGCTCTTCGTCCTGGCGCGGAATGCTCCGGAGTCGCCGGAGTCCGACATGCTGGCGGGGCTGCTCGCGGACCGCGGAGCGATTGGAGCGGTGGCGGAGCCGTTGTTCGAGAACTACGTGGTCGCGGTCGAAGTGACCGGCGTCCTGCTACTGGTCGCGATGGTGGGTGCGGTCGTGATCGCCAAGCGGAAAGTCTGACGCATGCTCTTCGAGTCACTGGTTGTGAGCGCAGTGTTGTTCGCGGTAGGCGTGGCAGGTGTCCTGCTGCGCCGTAACGCTATCGTGATGTTCATGTGCATAGAGCTGATGCTCAATGCGGTGAACCTCTCGTTCGTGGCGATCTCACGATACGTTGGGATCGAAGGCCAGCTGTTTGTGATCTTCGTGATGACGGTGGCGGCCGCCGAGGCCGCTGTCGGTCTTGCCATAATCATCTCGATCTTCCGCCATTACGAGTCGGTTGATGTCAGGAACTTCAGGTTGCTGAGATGGTAGGGGCTACCCTGATAGATCTAGTACTCTCCGTCGCCCAGCAGGCGGTGGGAGCGCACGAACGGGGCTTCGTCCCGTTTCTCCCCTCCTGGATGATCCTGCTGCCGTTCCTGGGCTTCGTGGTGAACGGAGCGGTCGCGTACCTGGCACCCGAGCGGCGCAGGCTGGTGAGCGTCGTCGGGCCGGGCGTGCTGGGGCTGGCATTCGTGCTCGCGGCAGTGAACCTCGTGCTGATCGCTCGAGTGCCCGAGGCGGAGCCGGTGGTCCGCTCGTACTGGACGTGGATCGAGGTCGGCCAGCTGCGGATCGACGCGGCGTTACAGCTCGACCAGTTGTCGATGATCATGGCGCTGGTCGTGACGTGCGTGAGCTTCATAATCCATGTCTATAGTATCGGGTACATGGGAGAAGACCCGGGGTACGCGCGCTTTTTCGCTTACCTCAACCTCTTCGTCTTCTTCATGCTGGTGCTGGTACTCGGCGCGAGCTTCCCGCTCATGTTTATCGGCTGGGAAGGCGTTGGGCTCTGCTCCTATCTGTTGATCGGGTTCTGGTTCAGAGAGAGTGCGAAGGCGGAGGCCGGTCAGAAGGCGTTCGTCGTCAACAGGATAGGCGACTTCGGGTTTCTGATGGCGATGTTTGCCATGTTCGCCTATCTGGGGACCCTCGATTTCCAGGGTGTGTTCGAGGCGGCGCCGCGCGCCTTCGAGTACGGCGGCGCGGCCGTCACGCTGATCACGCTGTTCCTGTTCCTCGGCTGTACCGGCAAGTCGGCACAGATACCGCTCTTCGTGTGGCTGCCCGACGCGATGCACGGTCCGACACCGGTATCAGCGTTGATCCATGCAGCGACGATGGTCACGGCGGGCGTCTACCTGGTCGCGCGGGCCGGGGTGCTCTTCGCGCTGGCGCCGCTGAGCATGAACGTCGTGGCGGTGATCGGTGGGGCGACGGCGCTGTTCGCGGGGACGATCGCGGTGCAGCAATTCGATATCAAGCGCGTCGTCGCGTACAGCACGATCTCGCAGCTGGGCTACATGTTCTTGGCCGTTGGGGTGGGGGCCTACACGGCGGGGATCTTCCACCTGGCCACGCACGCGTTCTTCAAGGCGCTCCTGTTCATGGCCTCCGGCGCGGTGATCCACGCGATGCATTACGCGCTCGAGCATGCCGGTGAGCCGGCGGGCGAGGACGTGACGCAGGACATGCGCAACATGGGCGGCCTGAAGAAGTACATGCCCACGACGTTCAAGACCGCCTGGGTCGGCGCGCTGGCGCTTGCCGGCGTCTTTCCGCTGGCGGGCTTCTTCTCGAAGGACGAGATCATCTGGTCGGTCGGCGCCCGGGGCCAGACGGTACTCTGGGTCGTCGCCATCATCACGGCGTTGCTGACGGCGGGCTATATCACCCGCTGGCTCGTGATGACCTTCCACGGCGAGAACCGCACAGGAGAGAAAGCGCGCAAGTACGTGCACGAGGCGGCCCCGATCATGGTGGGCGCGCTCGTCGTGCTGGCGATCGGCTCGGTGGTTACCGGCTGGGTCAATGTTCCAGAGGCGCTGCCGCTCCTACCGGAGTTCACCTGGCTACACCACTTCCTGCATCCGAGCTTCGCGGAGGCCGAGCACATAATCGTCGAGCATATGGGTGAGGCGGCGCACGCGTCGCCCATCGGCGGCGGCGAAGGAATGTGGGCGCTGATCTCCACTGCCGC
>JBDHKT010000391.1:0-3028 GCA_039586255.1 Gemmatimonadota bacterium
TCGTCGAGGATCTCCCACAACCGCTGCGTGCCCTTGCGACAGGTGAAACACTTGCCGCACGACTCTTGCTTGAGGAAGGACATGAAGTACTTGGCGACATCCACCATACAGGTGGAGTCGTCCATGACGATCATGCCCCCCGAGCCCATCATCGCGCCGGCCTTCTCCAGGCTGTCGTAGCTCAGCGGAAGATCGAACTCCCGATGCGGGATGCAGCCGCCGGAGGGCCCCCCGATCTGCACCGCTTTGATCTTGGAGCCGTCCAGCGGGCCGCCACCGATCTCGTATACGACTTCTTTGATCGAGGTGCCCATCGGCACTTCCACCAAACCCGTGTTCCTGACCTTGCCGACGACCGAGAAAACCTTGGTCCCGCCGCTCGTCGGCGTGCCGACACGGGCAAATTCTTCCGCTCCGACCGCGATGATCTCGGGGACGTTCGCCCAGGTCTCGACGTTGTTGATGCAGGTAGGTCTGCCGCCGATGCCCCTCTCCGTCGGGAAGGGCGGTTTCTGTCTCGGCTCGCCCACCTTGCCCTCTATGCAGCGGATCAGTGCGGTCTCCTCGCCGCAGACGAACGCTCCCGCGCTCTTGACGATGTCGATATCGAAGTCGAACCCCGTGCCCAGGATGTTGACGCCTAGTAGTCCGTATTCCCGCGCCAACCTGAGCGCGATCAGCAGGTGCTTCACCGCAAGGGGATACTCCTGCCGCACGAAGACGAAGCCCGAGGTCGCGCCGATCGCCAACCCGCCGATCGCCATGCCCTCGATCACGCTGTGAGGATTGCCTTCCAAGATGCTGCGATCCATGTATGCCCCTGGATCGCCTTCATCAGCGTTGCACACCACGTATTTCTCGATGCCGGCCTGGCGCCGCGCCATCTCCCACTTTTCGGCTGTCGGGAACCCCGCGCCGCCACGCCCCCGCAGACCCGCCCTTCGTATCTCATCGATGATCTTCTCGGGCGTGAACTCGGTCAGCACCCTGGCGAGTGACTCGTAGCCGCCCTGGGCGATGTAGCCGAACAGTCTTATGGGATCGAGACACTGGTTCTTAGCCAGCAGCGTGCGATGCTGCCTGGAAAAGAAGGGAATGTCATCGAGGCGATAGCAGTGCGCGCCCGTCGTCGGGTCCCGATAGAGGAGATCCTCGATGTACTCGTTCTCGAGCACCGCCTCGAGAATCCTTGGGACATCACGCGTGCTTAGCTTGGGGTAGAAGGCTGCCTGGGGCTCGGTTACCACGAAGGGGCCCATCTCGCAGAAACCGTGACACCCCGTAATCCGCAGCCTGATCCGGTCAAGCAGGTCTCGCTCTATCAGACGCCGCTTGATAACACGCTGTATATCGTTCGCACCGCACGCTTGACAGGCAGTGCCGGCGCATACCGTGATGAGCGTCTCGCGCTTGTCGAGCCGGCCCCGTATTCGCCGTGCCAGTCCACGAAGCTCCTTGATCGATCGAAGTTTTGCCATCGCTCTCTAGTCCACGTCGTCCCCGGTCAGATCCTCCCGCCGCTGCCTGGCGGCAGCTCACGGAGCCGTCGCTTCCTCATCCACAAGATCGAGCATGTGCTCCTTGCAGCCGCGGCGCGAACAGAACTGGACCGTTCCGCCACCCTTCACCAACAGGATGATCGTGGGAGCATCACAGTTGACACAGAGCCTCGTAGACTTGAGTTCCGCATGGCAACTCGGACAGAAGAACTGGACTACGGTACCTCGCGGTATCTCGTACTCGGACTCGATCCGGTAGTCACCGTAGAGGCTGCTCAGCATCGCCCACCCGTGCTTCCTGCGAAACGACACGGTCACCCGAACCATGGGATACCCGTCCAGCAGGTGCCCGTCAGTCATCAGGCTACGGTTGCAGTGCGGGCACGACACCTTCACTGCGAATATCCGCTCGTCATCCGTCATCCTGACGCAGTTCTCAGCCTGGCGGGCATGCTCGACAACGCTCGCGACGTCTCCTTCCTTGACATGGCGGTGGTACTCGCCGTCGACGACCACAACCGGTCCGAGCGCACACGCGCCGAGACAGTTTACAGTCGAGAGCGAGAACTCCCGGTCACCCGTAGTCTCGCCCGCCTTGACAACCAGGTGTCGCTCGAAGTCCTTGAGCACCTCGACTGATCGGCGCACATGACACGCGGTCCCCGTGCACACGGAGATTACGTGCTTGCCCCTGGGCTCCAAGCTGAAGCCGCTATAGAACGTCGCGATGCCGTAGATATCGACGAGCGAGCGTCCGGTCCTGCTCGCCACGATTCTGAGGGCCTCTCTGGGCAGGTAGTTGTACTCGGCCTGGATGGCCTCGAGTACGGAGATGAGGGCGCCCTGTCTTCCGTCGAACTTGTCGACGACCCTGATGACGTCCTCCGGGTTCAGCCGCGTTCGCATCTGGCACCGGCCTCCCTATCGGCGATTCGAGCTCTGATCCAGCTGGTCCAGCTTATCCAGCTAGTGGTACTCGTCGCAGTGCCAGACACCGCCCTCGGCACACCCGTAAGCGCATGTCTTCCAGCCCGCGCAACTTCTGCATAAGCCCAGTCGCTTGTTCTCGCTCGCCGAAGGGTCGGTCGGGTTGCCCTCTGGGTTATGCCCCGGGTTGCCCGTCGGGTTGCCTGCCGGCCTCTTGACCTCGGCGGGCGCGCGGTAGCGGAACTCATCGCACTGGAATACCCGACGCGGGCGCGACCCCAGAAAAGTGCAAGTGGATTCGTGCACGCAGTCCCCGCAGAGACCGCCTTCAACACTCTCGAAGTTCTCGTGTATCACTCTTACCCCCTTGCTGGTGCGTCCGGCCGTTTCTAAGGCAAGGGGCATGCTAGGCGTGGGGCACTACCTCACGAGTGATGGGATGCACCTCTCCGGGCCGGAGAATCCAGATCTCACGCGGTTTCGAGTGTAGGAGGGGGACTCTGCCGGCCGGCTGGCGCCTTCGCCGTCGGCCTGGTGGAACCGGCCGATTTCGTACCACCGGGGAGTAATTCCCCGGTGCAGAACCGGGCCCTGCTAAGACC
>JBDHKT010000392.1:0-3025 GCA_039586255.1 Gemmatimonadota bacterium
TGTCGTCGGGCGAAGGTCACACGGGGATATTCAATCTGGTGGGGCCCGCTACGCCGCGACCGATGGCCGAGTTGCTCTACGGGATTCGGGCGGTGACGACGGCCGAGACGACGTTCACCTGGGTGCCCCGTGAGTTTTTGGCGGAACACAGCGTGCGGCCGTACAGGGAGATGCCGGTCTGGATGCCGCCCAGGGAAGGCTACGAGGGGTACGCCCGGTTCGACCTCTCAAACGAGGTGGCGCACGGCCTCACGTTCCGCTCCCTGGCCGACACGACCCAGGCGACGCTCGAGTTCCACTTCTCGCGAACGCCGGAGCGACAGGCCTCGATGCGGCCGGGACTTTCGGCGGAGCGTGAAGCTGAGATTCTCAGGGAGTGGCACGCCTCACGGTAGACTGCTGCTGGGAAAGAGAACCGGCCCGCGGCTCAGGCGCCGGGGCCGGGGATGGGTCTCGGAAGGTAGACCCCCGACCTGCTCACTTCTCCTTCTGCTCGGGTATCACGATGGTCTCCTGGCCCGCCGCATCGCGCATCCTCTCGACCAGGCCGTGCATCCGCTCGATGATGTCGTCGATCATGCCCTTTGCGTCCTCGGGCGGGTCATCGCTCTTCGCGATGATCGTGATGCGGTTAAGGTTGCGGACGTGCATGATGAACTCGTCCGTCACGTTGCGCAGTTTCATATACCTGCGCCGCTCGTGCGCCAACTGCCGCTCCGAGCCCAGGGCGACCCGGACCGTCACGTAGAGCAGCGGCACGATAGTCAGGACGGAGAGGAGCGCCCGGAACGCCGGTTCCGGGACCGCCACGGAGACGAAGACCAGCGCGAAAACTCCGCCTGCCGCCACCCAGAGCCACGCCTTGTGGAATTGCATGTCCGCTCCTGTTCTCCCGTTCTCAGAAGAGGTGCATCCAGCGGTCGGGGAGGTTGCCCTATTCTAACAACTTAGCCCCGATTTCGCATGTGGCAGTTCGCAGACGCCGGACCTATACCGACAACAGTCCGCGCGTTCCGCGGTTCTCGGCACACAGGTCACCGGGGGGGCCTTTAGGTGCCACCGACCCCGCCAAGAGGCGGCGCGGGAGGCGCTGGGGGGCCTACTCGCGTAACTCGCGAGCGAGCTCTATGACGAGTCGCTTTCGACCGGTGTACGCGAGCGGTGAAGCGAGAGGACCCCCACGCCGACCACACCCTGTGCAACGAACCCTCCCCCGCGCGTCTCCCAGTATGGAAGCGAGAAACACGGCCTCGACCAAAGACTGGGAGGTGTGCAATGAGGCGCATAGAGACGAGACAGATAACGGCCACCGGGCTAGCGCTAATCCTGCTGATCGCCGGCGCCCGGGGCGCGGCGGCGCAGGGCTGGATCGAGCCGCCGATGAACCGCTGGGTTCCCCACTTCCCGGTGGAGCGGGTGCGCAGCGACGTCACGATACGGATCGACGGCGAACGCCGCGTCGCCTACATCGAGGTGGAGGAGATCTTCCGCAACAACTCGGGCACGATGCAGGAGGGCGACTACCTCTACCCGATCCCGCCCGAGGCGGTCTTCACGAACCTGTCGCTGTACATGGGCGAGCAGGAGCTGCGCGGCGAGGTGCTGCCGGCCGATGAGGCGCGGCGGATCTACGAGGAGATCGTAAGACGCAAGAAGGACCCGGCGCTGATCGAGCTGGTGGGCCACGGCGTGCTGCGGGCCAGGGTCTTCCCCATCGACCCGGGCGATGAGCGACGCGTCATCCTGCGCTACACGCAGATCCTCGGGAAGGACGGCGATCTGCTTCGCCTGCGCTACCCGCGGATCGTCGGTATCGTGCCGGGGAGCGAGGCGCGTGAGACGTCGCGGCCGGACCTGCGCACGCAGCGCAGCCACCCCTTCACCCTGACCATCCGGGTGACGGGAGCCGAGCGATTCGCCACCCCGTACTCGCCGACGCACGTCATCGAGGTCCGTGAGCGCGGGCGAGACGAGCTCGAGATCGTGCACAGCGGCGATGCCGCGGCACGCGACTTCGAGCTCTTCCTGCCGCTGCGCGAGTCGTTCGTCGGCGCCAGCCTGCTGGCGCACGCGCCCGGCGGCGAGCCTGGCTACTTCATGCTGCTCATCTCGCCGCCGACGCACGGCGACGAGGTGCACATCCCGCGCGATCTGACCCTCGTACTCGACGTCTCCGGCTCGATGTCCGGAGTCAAGATCGAGCAGGCGCGCGACGCGCTGGATCAGATCCTCGCCGGGCTGCGGCCGGAGGACCGCTTCCGGCTCATCACGTTCAGCAGCTTCGTCCGCTCGTTCAGCGACGATTTCGTGCGCGCCGACGCCGCGACGCTCCGCGAGGCGCGCGACTACCTGTCCGGCGTCCGCGCCGAGGGCAGCACGAACATCATGGACGCGCTGCGCGAGGCGCTGGAGCCCGAGGCCGAGCGCGGCCGGCTCTCGCTGATCGTCTTCCTGACCGACGGCAAGCCCACCGTGGGCGAGACCGCTCCGGAGCAGATCGCTGAAGCGGCGGAGCGGCTACGCGACGGCGAGCGCGTCTTTGCCTTCGGCGTCGGCTACGACGTGAACACGTATCTACTGGATCGCATGGCCGAGGGCGGCCGCGGGACGGTCAGCTACGTTGGGCCGGGCGACGACGTGGAAGAGGCGGTCTCGTCGCTGACGCGTAAGATCAGCTTCCCCGCCCTCTCCGACCTGCGGATCGTGCAGGCGCCTGCGGATCTGGAAGACCATTACCCGAACCCGCTGCCCGACCTGTTCTACGGCGAGGACCTCATCCTGTTCGGTCGCTACCGCGGAGACGGGGGCGGCCGGCTCGTGCTGGAAGGCACGCGCGCCGGTGAGACGCAGCGCTTCACTTACGAAGTCGAGCTGCCGCGGCGCGAGAACGACAACGACTTCATCCCGCGACTCTGGGCGGCGCGCAAGGCCGGCGCCCTGACCGCCTACGTGCGGCTGCACGGCGCCGACCCGGAAGTCGTCGAGGAGATCCGCCAGCTCGGCCTGCGCTACGGGATCATCACCG
>JBDHKT010000393.1:0-3022 GCA_039586255.1 Gemmatimonadota bacterium
CAGGCGGCGGCGCCTGCAGCACCGGCACTAATGTTGCCAAGCCCGCAGCCCCCGGCTATGAATAAGTCCGCTGTCCCTGATTCTTGCTGGTATTGTACTCGAGGAGGAGTCTGATGCGACTCGTTTCCTTTCTCCTGCTGGGCGAGGTGGTCCTTGGCGCCGTCGCCTGCTCGACGATGAAGATCAGCTCGGAGTACCCGCCGGAAGCGAGCTTCAGCGAGCTCGAGACCTATGCGTGGCGCGTGCGCAGCGAAGATCAAGGCCGCCGCAGGATCGCCCCCGTCGCGGTTCGCCAGCTCGTCACTTCGGTGGACAGGGAACTGGCGGCCAAAGGCTACAGGAAGGTCGACAGCGATCCCGATTTCCTGGTGGACTTCGTGGTCGCGAGTCAGGACCGGGTCGGCGAGACGGTGGTCATCACCGATGAGCGGATCGGCTATGTATCCGGGCGTAGCGAGGTTTACGTCGAGCGAGAGGGCGCTCTGATCTTGATGGTCAGCGAGCCCGGGAGCGAGCGCATGCTCTGGCGTGGATGGGCTACGGACGTTGTCGACCCGGACATCGAGAAGATCGTCAAGAAGGTCGATGAAGCCGCGACTAAGATCCTCACACTGTTTCCGCCGGAGAGTTGATCCGAGTGCGCCGGCGAGTTGAAACGACTACGAGGATAGGGTGAACTGTGAAGAGAAAGAGTGTACCGGTTACAGCGCTGGCCTTCTGTATCGCTCTGAGTTACCCGGCCGAGCTGCCCGCGCAGCGCGATCAGGCCCTGGCCAGGCTGAAGGAATTGAGCGAATACCTCGAACAGCTGACGCAGCGGGTCACCCCCGCGGTCGTCGCGATCATGGCCACGGGCTACACGCCGCTCCAGCAGGGCGACGCGCCCGGTACGGGGCTTCTTACCCGGCGGCAGGTCGGTGGCTCGGGTGTGATCCTCGACCCGGACGGGTATATCCTGACGAATCTGCATGTCGTCGAGGGCGCCGGTCGCATCCGCGTTCGCCTGCCGATCCCTGCGGGCGAGTCACCCGGCGAGTCCATACTCAAGCCGCAGGGCATGATCGTCGGCGCGCGGATCGTCGGCTTCGACCGCGAGACCGACATGGCGGTGCTGAAAGTCGAGGCCACGGGCCTGCCGTATCTCGAGCTCGCCGACTCGGACGAGGTCATAACCGGTCAACTCGTCTTCGCCTTCGGTAGCCCGCTCGGGCTGGAGAATACCGTCACGATGGGCATCGTAAGCGCGGTGGCCCGGCAGCTGCGGCCGGAAGATCCGATGATCTACATCCAGACCGACGCGCCGATCAATCCGGGCAACAGTGGCGGCCCACTGGTCGATGCGGAGGGCAGGGTGGTTGGGATCAACACCCTAATCATCTCGCAGTCCGGTGGCAGCGAGGGGCTCGGTTTCGCGGCGCCGAGCAACATCGTGCGCAACGTGTTTCAACAGATCAAGATGAACGGGTACGTGCGTCGTGGCACGATCGGCGTCAACGCGCAGACAATAAGTCCCACGCTCGCGGAGGGTCTCGGGCTGGCCCGCCAGTGGGGAGTGTTGCTCGGCGACGTCTACCCGCGAAGCCCGGCTGAGCTGGCCGGCCTCCGGATCGGCGACATCGTCCTGTCGCTCGACGGCAAGTTGATGGAGAACGGCCGGCAGTTCGACGTCAACCTTTATCGAACGCCGGTGGGCGCGACCGTTACGCTCGAGGTGCTGCGTGAAGGGCAGACGCGGACGGCATCGGTGACGGTCCTGGAACGAGAGGACGACCCCGGTCGCTTTTCGATCATGGTCTCGCCGGAGGAGAACCTGGTCCCGAAGCTGGGGATCCTGGGCGTCGGCCTCGATCAGAGGATCGCCGCGATGATTCCGGGACTGCGGGCCCGAGATGGTGTCGTCGTCGCCGCGCGTTCGCCGGACGCCGTCTATGGCCGCGTCGCGCTGATGCCGGGCGACGTGATCCACTCGGTCAACAGGGAGCCGATCACAGGCCTCGAGCAGTTGCGTACCGTCCTCGGGCGCATCGGGGTGGGTGAGCCGGTGGTCCTTCAACTCGAGCGCCGGGGTCAGCTTCAGTTCATGGCATTTGAGATGGAGTAGCGATCGACTTACCGCCGGGAGGTCAAGATGGGACAGGTCAGCCTCGCTTCGTTGTGGTTACCGATCCTGCTGTCCGCCGTGATCGTGTTTGTCGCGGCGTTCATCGCCTGGACGGTGCTCCCGCATCACCGCTCCGATTGGGTGCCGGTCCCCAACGAGGATTCGCTGATGCAGGCGATCCGCGGGCTCAATCTGGGACGTGGACAGTACGTGTTCCCGCACCAGATGACCCATGAAGGCGCGAAGGCGGAGGATGCGAAGGAGAAGCTGAAAGAGGGCCCGCGAGGGTCCCTGATCATCTGGGACATGCCCAACATGGGGAGAAGCATGGCCTTCTACTTCCTGTTCTGTCTGGGCGTCTCGTTCATGGTGGCCTACATCGGCTATGCCGCCCGAATCCCGGCGGGCGAAGATTACCTGCACGTCTTCCGTGTGTTGGGGACGGTGGCGTTCCTCGCCTACAGCGCCGCCGAGATCCCGCCCGCCATCTGGTTCGGTCACACCTGGAGCAGTATCTGGAAGAGCGTGATCGACGGGCTCGTCTTCGGGTTGCTGACCGGCGGCGTGTTTGGGTGGCTGTGGCCTGCATAACAAGCCAGCTGGAAGGAGTCGGGGGTCGTCTCGCTCCATGTCGCGGGTCGGCGTGGGGGTGCTAGGTCGCCGGCGGGCGGTCTCGCTTCGGAAACACCACCTACGCTCGTAGCGCCCGCGCGGCTCCCAGATTAGCCCCCGAACTACGCTAGGCGGTCCGCCGCTTCCGACTCCTACCCACCTGGACTACGCAGCCACAATGTAGTGTGCACGAGGCGGTTTGCCTGAGCCGGTTCCCACGGTCATCCCAGTCAGGAGCCAGGGCGCGTGGTCCGAGCGTAGGTGGTGTATCCGAAGCGAGACCACGCGCCCGGCGACCCCTGCTGGCGC
>JBDHKT010000394.1:0-3015 GCA_039586255.1 Gemmatimonadota bacterium
TGCCGGCGAACCCGAGGGGCACCGACATGACAGCCCACAGGGCGTAGTGAACCTCAACCAGCGGATACGATCGATCCATTCAATCAATCCCCGAATCCCCGAATCCCCGAATCCCGAATTCCCATTCCCCTATTCCCCTATTCCCCAATACCACGGATTCCACGGATTCCACGGATTCCTTATTTCGAATACCCGAATTCCCGAATTCCCGAATACCCGGATTCCCGGATTCCCGGATTCCCGGATTCCCATCAGTAAGGACCTTTGCGCGGCGTTCCTATTATGATGCTGTCGTGTAACGGCAGTAACGGGAACGTCGACGCGTAGAGCGCGTAGCAGATCCCGAACAGCCCCAGGAACCCTAGCGTCATCAGTAGCTCGATCAGTCCCAGCGGCACGCCGCCTTCCGTCCAGATCGACGGGACCACGGCGACGAACCGCTCCAGCCACAGCCCCAGCAGTATCAGGCCGGCGACCGACGCCAGGTACGGCGGTACCATCTTCACCTTCTGCCAAATCAGTAGCAGGAACGGGATGACGAATACGCAGGCGAAGAAGGCGATCGAGAACGCCCGCCACGGCGGCAGCGAGCGCAACTCGATGAAGATCGTCTCGCGCGGCAGGTTGCCGTACCAGATGGGCAGGTACTGCGAGAACCAGAGATAGGCCCAGAAGATACAGAAAGCGAAGATCAGTTTCCCCAGATCGTGCCACTGGTTCGCCGCGAAAAAGTCCAGGCCCAGGTACTTCCGGAACAGCGTCGCCATCACCGCCAGGCCGGCAAGCGCCGACAGCCAGGCTCCCATGAAGAAGTAGGCGGGATACAGCACCGAGAGCCAGCCGGGCGTCAGCGACATGATCAGGTCCACGGCCATGCCGCTCATTATGACCGCGTAGCTCAGCGCCAGGATCGGCGCCAGGCGTCCCACGATCCGGCGCGACCGCTGAGCCTCGTCCTCCTCGCCCTTGAAGCCGCGCCCCATCCAGTCCGCCAGGCCACGACGCCAACCGCTCAGCCGGGCGGCCGCCGCGGGCATGTCGGGCCGCAGCGTGTAGTACATGAAGACGAGGCAGAGGGCATAGAGCAGCGCCAGGAATACGGCACCGCGCAGGAAAAGGCCGCCGACGTTGAACCAGACCTCTGGCAAAGGGTGCCCTTCGGCGTTGACCGCGTTCCCGATCCAGGGGAAGATCCGCCCATAACCGAAATAGAGTATCAGGAAGAGTAGATACGACGCAGGCAGGAAGGCGCCGAACCCCTGGGCGACCCGGTGCATCGACTTCCCCCAGTGCCCTTTGGCCAGTTGCATCGCGGCGCCGAACAGCACACCGGCCGCGGCGAGCCCGGAGAAAAAGAGGAAGTTCACGAGGTACGCCTGCCAGGCGCGCTGCGGTGCGGCGAAGAGTCCTATAACGAACCCGACGAGCCCCAGCGCGACGAATGTCCCCATCACGGTCAGCAGCCGGCTGGGGATCCGTCCCGTTATGCGGTTCAGGATCTGTTCGTCGGTGTAACTGGCGCCCTCCGTTTGCATCATCTCCGTGCTGGTTTGAGGTCTTGCTTTGGGAATCGTGATTCCATGAGTACTTGACTAATGGACCAATTGATTACTTGACTTCAAAACGGGGCGCGGTCCGAGTCCATTCAGAAGTCAGATGGTCTATTGCTCTATTAGTCCATTAGTCATGGACTCCCGATTCCCAACCCACATCTACTGGTTCCCTCCCGACAACGCCTGCAGCTCCCGAACGTAATTCACAACGTGCCAGCGGTCCTCCTGCGGCATCCGCCGGTAGTTCGGCATGAGCCCTCGCCCTGCCGAGATCATGCCGAAGATGTAGCCGTCGGTATGCTCGCGCGCCCGCTGCGTGACCAGTTCGTTGATCAGCCCGCGCGGGAACGGCCCCTCGACGCTGCCGCCGCCGGCGCCTTCGGGACCGTGGCAGACGGAGCAGTAGATGTCGTATCGCGCCTTACCGATCTCCAAAGATTCGGTCGTCGTCGGGAACGGGTTCGTAAGCTCCGCGTAATCGTCCGGCAGGCCGCCGAGCGGCGCGCCGGCGTCCACCGGCACGGTACCCTCGGGCGGCATGCGCGCCGGCTCCTCGTAGGGCTCGACGGAGGCCTGGTCCCGCATGTTGCCGAACCACGAGACGTTGTCGAGCGCGTCCTCGACCTCGGTGCCGCGGCAGCCGGCCAGGCCGGCGGCGAGGGCCAGTCCGGCCAGCATGGTCAGGGTCGTGCGCAAAAGTCTACCGTTCAACGCGCACCTCGTCGGGGCCGTAGCTGCGGAGCATGTCCTCGATCTTCGCCGTGCGGCTGGGCTCGCAGACTACGCGGACAGCGAACTTGTCGTCGGTGTAGCCCGGTTGATGCGCCGCGTGCAGCGTGAGTGTCGGCATCCGATTGTGGATCAGCATCCCGATCAGCGCCGAGATCCCCGCGAACAGGATCGTCATCTCGAACGCTATGACCACGTAAGCGGGTATCGAAGCCAGAGCCTTTCCGCCCGCCACCAGCGGGTAGTAATAGGAGGACCAGACGGTGAGTGCGAAGCCACTGATGCAGCCGGTCAGCCCGCCGATCAAGGCGTAGCGCCGCACCGGGCTGGGCGGCGCGCCGATCGCGTCCTCCAGCTCGGCCTCCATGATCGGCCCGAAGACCGACACGTCCTTGCAGCCCTCCTCGCGAATCGAGCGCACGGCGCCGATCACCGTGTGGATGTCGTCGTAGATCGCCGTTACGGTCTCGCGCCCTGCCATCACGCTTCTTCCTTCTTGTCGCCCGGGCTCCAGACGCCCTCCGCGATCGATTCCTTGACCTCGGTAATCGAGATGGCGGGCAACGTCTTGGCGAACAACATGAACCAGAACAAGAACCAGGCGAAGCTGCCGGCGGTGATCGAGAGCTCGACCCACGACGGCTTGTAGAGGCCCCAGGCGCCCGGGCTATACTCGTGCGCCAGCGACGTCACGATGATCACGAAGCGCTCGTACCACATCCCGATGTTCACG
>JBDHKT010000395.1:0-3010 GCA_039586255.1 Gemmatimonadota bacterium
GGCCTTCGCCACGCCCATGACGTTGTACTGCGGGGCGACTTTGACCGAGCCGTAATAGGTCAGCGTGAGGATCGAGCCGCCGTTGGACATGAGCGGCTCCGCAGCGCGGGTGAGCGCCACGAGGGAGTATGCGCTGATGTCGAGGGCCATCTTGAAACCGTCGCGGCTGGTCTCGACGAAGCGGCCCTGCAGGTCGCGGCGGTCGGCGAAGGCGATCGAATGGACCAGCACGTCGATCGTGCCGTAGGTCTCCTTCACCTTCTCGAAGACCCGCTCGATGGCCGTATCGTCGGTGACGTCACACAGCTCGACCAGCCTGGCGCCGACGCTCTCGGCCAGCGGCCGCACCCGCTTCTCCAGCATGGGGGCGCCATAGCCGAAGGCCAGCTCGCAACCCTCACGGTGGAGCGCCTGGGCGATGCCCCAGGCGATCGAGCGCTCGTTGGCCACGCCGAAGATCAGCGCCGTCTTTCCGTCAAGCAGCCCCATTCGGGTCCCTCCCAAACCGATATGAGGCCAACAAATCTAGCAACTAGTTCGACATCCGACAGCCGACAGCCGTCGGCCGACCGCCGGCTTCAATCTCAGCTGGCGACGCCCGACGTTCGACGCTCGACGTCCGACCTGTACGCCGAACTCTGAACGTCGGACATCGAAAGCTGGGAAGTGAGCCGATAGAGATCGATACCCGGTATCCCCTCGAACTCGGGCGCCGTTCGCGTAACCAGGGCCGCCACCTGTGATCCGCGGAATGCCAGCACCTGAACCCGATCCCGCAGAACCAGCGTCTTCAGGAAGACGCCACCGCGGTCGAACACGTCCACTTCGGTGGAGTCGGCGCGCGAGCGCTCGGTGATCACCCAAAGCCGTCCCGCGGTATCGAGGCTGAAGGCGCCGGGCCCGAAGTAGGGGCGAGGAGCCTCGAGCGCCTCGTCCATCATCCGCCGCATCCCCGGCGCTGGCGGTTCGCCGCGCGCCGCCGCTTCGCCCATCCGCCTACGCTCCGCCGACTTCTCTTCTTCCGTCAGGTACGGCTGCTCGAGCTCGGGACGCTCGAAGCTCGCCTGCACGACCCCGGCGCTGTCGAGCGCGATCACGCGGTACTCCATCGACTGTCCGGCCAGGATGAGACCGTCCTCGCTCATCGCAGCGGCTATGAAGGGCGGTGCGAACGGGTTGTCGGTCTCCGGGGGAGCGAGTCTGCCCGAACCCGGTTCGAAGAGCGAGAAGAACTCGCGTGCATCGCCGCCGGCGAGATCGATCTCACCGACGATGGGTTGGGGAGTCACACCACCCTCATCGTTCATTCTGAAGTCCATCCAGATCGCCGTCACTCGATCGCCACGTCGGGAGAGGAGCGCGATCGGCAACCCGGGGATCCGGGCCGAGCGCGAATAGGCGAGCCCGGCATCGAACTCGCTCACCCGTCTGAGGCTCATGTCGCCCACCAGCAACGAGCCGTCTTCACCGCCCAGCAACATGAACGCGCTCTCCAGCTCGCCGGGACCGCCGCCGCGACCGGCTCCGCGTTGATGTGACCCATCGGTGAGACCCAGCGCTACGATTTGCTGGTCGTCACGATCGAGTACCGCGACCGTCGCATCCTCCAACCAGGCGATTCCGACGGCGCGAAAGTCGAGGGTGTCGAGGGATGGATGGCGTTCCGCCGCTGCGACAGAAAAGTCCCCGAGCGACGTCGTGGTCCGTTCATCGCCGGCGCAACCGACGGCGACGAGCCAGGCAACGAAAGTCACCGGGGCCAGGCGAGCGGCCTGCTTTGTCAACATGCTGGGCTCCGGGTATCGGCAGGTGAAAGTTATCACTGCACCTTTAGATGGCGCACAGCCCCAGCGGGTTGGATCGCACCCTACGTTCCCCATGATTGCCCCGGCCACGGCCCCTCCGCATATTGGAGCGTTCTCCAACACAGACAGGGAACGGGTCGGGAATTCTAACCCCTTTGCACCAGGGGTCTTCCGCCATGAGTTGTAGCAGTAAGTTTGTCTCCCTCGGACAGACCGGCCTCGCGTTTCCGCCGGCCCGCGCCAGCCTTCCCCGTCTACCACCCAATAACACGAACAACTCGCTCTACGAGTACGCGATCCTAACGCGTTCGGTTCTTCGTGCGAAACCCAACTGACGGGAGGACAAGCATGACCGGCAAGTACACTACTCCCTTCCTGGTTGTGGGCGGGCTGTTCGTCGTATGGGGCGTCTTCGGACTGCTCGAAATACGTAACAGGCCCTACGGCGGGTTCAGTAACGGCCTGGACTACACGGTAATCGCGGTCGAGGAGGGGAGCCCTGCCGAAGCGGCCGGCCTGAAAGTCGGCGACCGCATCATCACCTACAACGGCATCTCGGCCGAAGACTCGCGAGCGTTCGTCCAAATGCCCCGGCCGCAGATCGGCGAGACGCGCATTATCGTGGTGGAGGGGACCGCCGAGACGACTTTGGCGGCGGGTGAAGAAGCCCCGGTCACTCGTGAGGTGGCGCTCACCTACGGCGCCCAGCCTGGGAAATACGTCGCGCTGACCTGGGCCGCGTTCATCATCGGGCTTTGTTTCATCGGTTTCGGGCTACTCGCCTATGTAAAGGTACCAAGTCGGCCCGCCATCTTGCTGGCCGTGACCGGACTCTGCATCGGAGTCACGCTTGTCGGGGGTCCGTACATCGGCTCGTACTCACTGCGCACGATCGTCAATTCCATAATCCTTTTGTTGGCGCTGCTCGGTTTGGGCGCGCTGGTCCACTTACTGATGGTGTTCCCGAAGCCTAAGGCGTTTCTCGGGAGAGCGCACGCCGCAAAAGTGCTGTACGCTCCGATAGCACTGATCGCGCTGTTTTCCCTCTGGCTCAACATCTTCGTGTCACAACGAACCGGTACGTTCAACAACATAGTGAACACCATCTTCGGCGTATTCGCCGTCGTCTACCTCGGCCTGGCGCTCGCAGCTCTGATCCACAGCTTCGTGAAAGCTACTCCGGACGAGCGGTCTCGATACGGTTT
>JBDHKT010000396.1:0-3144 GCA_039586255.1 Gemmatimonadota bacterium
CAGGACTTCGAGATAACATGGCGCGCCGATGTGTTCGCCGGCGCACCTCAACAGTCGAGCGCGGCAGCGTTCGGCACGCTCGGGATAAACTTCCGCGCGATCAAAGTCATATAGCCCATGAGCAAACACGCGATTGCCACTTTCCAGGTAACGACCTGGGATGAGAAGCCTTACAACGAGATCGAGGAAGGGCCGAAGCTCACCCGCGCCACGATCACCAAGTCGTTCAGTGGGGACATCGAAGGCGAAGGGGCTCTGGAGTACCTGATGGTCCACCGCGACGACGGCTCCGCCAGTTTCGTCGGGCTGGAACGCGTGGTTGGTCGCCTGGGGAACCGCTCGGGAAGTTTCGTCCTGCAACACACAGGCACCTTCGAGGGTGGCACGGCGGAGGCTACCTGGTTCGTGGTGCCGGGGTCGGGCGCTGGCGAGCTGAGCAGCCTGCGCGGCGAGGGCGGATTCGCTTCGGCGCACGCGGAGAGTTACTCGATGACCCTCGACTACGACCTCGAGTGACGCGCCGGCCGTAGACAGCGAGAGCCCTCCCGTCGCGTACGACGGCAGGCCCCATGCGGGGGCCGCTCAAGGGCGCCCCGACACCACTGGCTATCCGGGCAGTTTGCACGTGTTAGGTGCAACTTGCATGATGGGGCCGCGTCCCGCCCCAGCGGTCCCGTGACCCTAACTCATTTTCCTGCAGACTTTTACACGAATCAGCCAGTATCGGCCCGGGAGGTTTGATGCTTGCGGTCTTGCTCGCCGGAGTTCCTCGCCCGGCCGTGGCGGGGGTACCCGAGACGGATGCTGGTTGATGGACACAGGTTACTATTTCAAGGGCAGTTCTATTTACGGACCCTCCGGCTACACGGGGTACCGGATCAACCGCCGCAAGCACATCATCGGCCGCAAGGGCGACACACGCCACTGGATCTACGGCGACCACATCTACTCGAGCCTCGAAGGCAACACGGGCTACTGGATCGAGAAGGACCGCATCTGCGGCCCGTCGTCCGATCTCCCCTGGGAGCAGACCATGGTCAGGCGGGTGAAGCGGGCGAAAAAGCAGAAGGCGGCCAAGATAAAACGGGACGCCGAGGGCTCTCGCTAGCGCCGTTCAACAGGTCTCCCAGCACAATCCCAACCCCACCGACCTCACGCTTATCAGGCGCGGCGTATTTTCTCCAAATCCCGACATTTCGGCGCGCCGGCCGCCACCGGTGGACAACAGCATCGCCGAGACCGAGTCGGAGTGGATCCCGTCAGGCAAGCTCGGCTACACGGACATCGTGAAAGAGATCTATGACCGGGCCAACCGGACCTACGGAACGAACCTGCAGCCGCCCGGCATGTAAACGCGTGGATCTCCTTCACTCGGATTGGATCCGGTCGGTGGGGAGTGAGAAGTGCATCTGAACGATTTTCCAGCCTTGCGGACGCTTTTCCAGCACACCGGTCCAGCGGGCGTTTGCCCAGCCTACGGGCTGTCCCTGCCACTCGCCGAAGTCGTCCAAATACGTTCTGAACCAGGCTGCGTCTCCTGCCGCTGAGATCCCGATGTGAAGTCCCTTCAGCTCGGTCCGCGTGGCACGGAAGTCATCGCTCATGAAGACCTCGCTCGCCAACGTCTCGAACGCCTGCCAACCCTTGATGGTGCTGCCGGAGTCGGGGTGGAAAATGAAGAACTCATCGTCATGAGCCAGGGTGCTGAAGAGGAGGTCCACATCTTTGGTTAAGGCCCACTCGATGGAGCCCCGCACCACCCGCTCGACCTCGGCTCTTTCGGCTTCGAGATCCGGTGGGACCGAGCAGGAAGAGAGAAACGGTGTGGCGACTGTGAGGCAGCTCGCCACCAGTGCGATCACGACGGTCGGTTTCATCGACGGCCTCCAGTTCATCCTCAGTTCGTGATACGCGACTTCGAGCGGGTTGAAGATATACCCACCACCGACCTCACGCTTATCAGGCACCTACCTGGGGAGCCAAATCCCGACACCACATCGGAATCCTGAGACACACTGCGCGATTTGTCCGACATCGCTGACTGGATGCCGACCTGATTTCGGGATCAATCGAAGCCTACAACCTTCTCGGCAGCACGAGCGTCCTATTGGTTGAGCCCCACACCCGAGTCTTCCTGGTGTTTGCCCCGTGCGAAGCCAGCCCCACTTGGCTGAGTGGACCCGATCCGTGAACTGCCGATCCGGGCCAGCTGACGGTGCGTCCTATCGCCTTGTTCCCCAAAGAGGAGAAGTACAATGCGACCCTGCAGACCCAGCCTACTCGCACTCCTGTGCCTGGCCCTTTGCCCGCCACACCTCGCAGCACAAATCGATGTCCGCGCCCTCGAGCGACCCGTCGCGAACCCGGTGGTTGCGTCGCCCGGCTTTCGCCGTGCGATGGCGCTGGAGACACGTACCACACAGGGAGTGCCGGGCCCGCACTACTGGCAGCAGTCGGCCCACTACACCATCTCGGCTCGGCTCGACGTCACCGAGAAACTGTTGGAGGGCTCCACACGCATCCTGTACCGCAACGCTTCGCCCGATAGCTTGGGACGCCTGGTCGTTCAGCTGATCCAGAACTTCCACCGCGACGACGCGCCGCGGATCCGTGCCGCCGAGATCACCGGCGGCTACACGCTGACACGGGTTTCCGTAGCGGGTCAGGACCTCGAGGAGCTCCGCCCGCTGCGCGGCCCCGGATGGGCGATCAGCCAGACCAACCTCCTCATCAATCCGCCGACGCCGTTACCGCCGGGTGACTCGATGGTGCTCGAGTTGGACTGGAACTTCCGCATCCCCGCGGTCGGCGCCGGCGGTCGGATGGGATGGAACGAGGACAACTTTATCTTCCTCGCCTACTGGTACCCGCAGATGGCGGTGTACGACGACGTGGTCGGCTGGCATACCGATCCGTTCCTCGGTATGGCCGAGTTCTATTCCGGGTTCGCGGAGTATGACGTCACACTGGATGTGCCCCAGGGTTGGCTGGTCCAGGGCACGGGGCCGGCTCCGTTGGCACTTCACCGCCGACTCGGTGCGCGATGCGGCGTATTCGATCACCCGCGCCTCGCTGTGGGACGCCGTACGAACTGAAGTCGGCGACAGGGACGGCGACGGACAGTCGGAGTACTCGCGCGCAGAG
>JBDHKT010000397.1:0-2995 GCA_039586255.1 Gemmatimonadota bacterium
GGACAGACCCCGATAACCCCGATCGGCATCTTCTACGCGGATGAGGGTGAGGGTGTCGTGAGCGAGAACTTTGTTCGCTTCCGGCAGATCAGCCGCGAGATCTCTGCGTCCTTGTCCTATCCGCTGAACCGTGCGCAGCGGATCGAGTTCAGCGCTGGTTACCAGAACATCATGTACGATTACGAGAACCAGAAGACCTACCTGTTCGGCAGAGCAGTGATCGATGAGGAAAAGATCGACTTGCCCAAGTGCTCGGACGACCCGTCCGAACCGTTGTGTGAGCCCGACGCGCTGAACCTGGGTATGGGCAGCGTGGCTCTGGTCTTCGACAACACCTTCTTCGGCTACACGGGCCCGATCCTCGGGCAGCGCTACCGCCTCGAGGTGTCGCCGATGGTGGGATCGCTCGACTTAATCCAAACCCTGGTGGACTTCCGAAAGTACATCATGCCGGTCAACCCGTACACGCTGGCGGGCCGCATCATGCACTTCGGCCGCTACGGCCCTGATGGTGAGGATAATAGGCTGTACCCACAGTACCTCGGCTACCAGCAGCTCGTCAGAGGATACGAGAACACATCGTTCAGCGGCCAGGAGTGCTTCGACTCCGTCGACGACGATTCATTCGTGGGCAACGAGAATTCCAGTTGCCCGGTCTACTACCAGTTGTGGGGCAGCCGCACACTCGTCGCGAACTTCGAATTGCGCACCCCGTTCCCGCAGGGGTTCGGCATCCGCGCCCCGAACTTCCTGCCGATCACGCTCGCCGCCTTCTTCGACGCCGGCGTAGCGTGGTGGACCGAGGATACAGCGCGCGGTCTGGCTATCGGCGGTAACAAGGATCCCTGGAACCTCGTGACCAGCTACGGCCTAGCAGCGCGGATCAACCTCTTCGGACTGATGCTGATGGAGATCGACTTCGTCCACCCGAACAACCGGCCGCGGAAGGGCTGGATGTGGCAGTTCGGATTCTCGCCGGGCTTCTAGGCTCGCGGCCGCCTAGCTCACAAAAAGCTCAACGCTCCTCGTCGCTCGGCGGCGGGGAGCGTTTGTCGTTGGTGGGGAAGCCACCGGCGGTCACCTCGGTTGGCATCGAGGTTCGGGTCGGAGCTGAGGGACCGCTCGCTTCGGGCTCACGGGTCGGCTTGGGGGTCCTCGAGCTTCACCGCTCACGGGCACCAGGTGACGCCGAAGCACCATCAAGCCCGTTCGCGAGTTACGCTCGTAGGACCCCCAGCGCCTCCCAAACTGGCTCCTGAGATAAGTCTGGGAGCCGCGCGGGCGGTCCGAGCGAAGGTGGTGTATCCGAAGCGAGACCGCCCGCCGGCGACCCCGCGAGCCCGTAGCGAGGGGTTCTTTCGCCTCCGACCACCCCCGGGCGACGCTTTGGGCGCCTCGCGCATCTATACAAGTGGAATGAGAGCTGAAACCGTAGCTGTGGCCAGCGCGGAGGTTGCACGCGCGCGGGCAGGTGATCTGGAGGCCCTGGAAGAGGTCTATCGCGCCTACCAGGCACCGGTCTACAACCTCGGGCGCCGTATCTGCGGCAATGAAGAGGATGCGGAGGATGTGCTCCAGGATACGTTTCTCGAGGTCTGTCGCTCGATCGGCAAGTTCCGCGGCGACGGCTCGCTCTGGAGTTGGGTCCGACGGGTGGCGGTGAGCAAGGCGCTGATGTTGCTGCGCCGCGAGCGCCAGCGGGCCGCCCGCTCCCTGGATGGGGATGGCGGTTTCGCCGGGATGGTGGGGAGCGCGCCGCCCGAGCCGACGGCACCGATTGACCTGGAGACGGCGCTGGGCCGTCTGGCGCCGGTGACGCGTGCGGTGCTCTGGCTGCACGACGTCGAAGGCTACACCCACGAGGAGATCGGCGAGCTGATGGGCAAGACGGCGAGCTTCTCGAAGTCGCAGCTGTCGCGTGCTCACCGGCGATTGAGAGAGTGGCTGGAGTAATGGCGATCAAGCGTCACCTGGAGATGGACGAGCTGCTCGGCCTTCGGGACGGGGAGGGAAGCGCGTACGGGCGCGCGCACGTGGAGTCGTGCCAGGCGTGTCGGGGCGAGCTCGAGCGACTGCACCATGTCCGCTCCGAGCTCCGTGCGATGCCTGCTTTCCGTCCGCCGCGCGAGCTGTGGCCCCGCATCCGCCGGCACACGTGGCGGCGGCGGCTGCGCAGGCGGTTGAGCTATGGAGCAATCGGGCTCGCTGCGGCGGCAGCGCTGGCGGGATTCATCGTGCTGCGTGGCCCCGCCGACGAGCCTGCCGACGCCTGGGTGGCCGAAGCGACGAGCGAAGACCTCGGCCCGATGATCAACCGCGCGCGTCAGCTGGAGACCGTGTTGCAGTTCTATTCACCGCAGCGACGTGTCTACGACGCTCCCACGGCGCTGGCCACCTCCGCTCTCGAGGATCGGATATTTGTGCTCGACCAGATACTGCTGGAGAGCCGGGCGCTGGGTGCCGAGCGCGAGGTGCTACGCGGGCTGTGGGGCGAGCGGGTGCTGGCGCTCGAGCAACTGGTCAGCCTACAGGTTGTGCAGGAGGAGAAGCGGGTCTGGCGGTAATTGGATTCAAAAGTCGTTGTTGAGGGCAAGAATAACGGAGGAGGTTCGATGAGGTGGGTACAGCTGGTACTGGCGGGCGCCCTGGTCTTGGCCGGCGTCGCGGAGCCTGTGTGGGCTCAGGAGGAAGAGGAGAAGGAGCGCGTGCGCGAGTGGCGTGGCATAGTGACGACGCCCTACTCGCGCATCCAGGTCTGGCCCGGCTCGGGTGACTGGCCCCAGGTCGCATGGTTCAGCGGCCGAGCGCGGCTGGGGGTGTGGATAAACACCGAGGCGAACCCCGAGACCGACCGCTACGGGGCGTTGATCGACAGGGTGGCGGATGGCAGCCCGGCGGAGAAGTCGGGGATTCAAGCAGGCGACATCATCACGAAGTTTGAGGGGGTGAGCCTGCTCGAAGGTGAAGAGACATACGACGAAGATGAGTCGGCGCC
>JBDHKT010000398.1:0-2992 GCA_039586255.1 Gemmatimonadota bacterium
GATCCACCGGCGCTCGCTGTGGCAGGTGCTCGCCGTCTACCTGCTGGGCGCCGCGGCGGCCTACCAGGTGGTCCAGAGCCTGACCGAGGGGCTGGGCCTGCCCGAATGGTTCCCCGGTTTCGCCATCGTCCTATTTATAGCGCTGCTCCCCGTGGTGCTGGCGACAGCCGTGGTACGGGAGCAGGCACCAGCCAAGGCTGTGCCGCCGGAGGAGCCTGGTGCGGAGGCGGAGGGGGGCGCCGAGCCTCCCGCGACGACCCCGCTAGCCGCGGGGCCGCACCGCCATGTCCTCGCCTGGCGACGCCTGCTGTTCAGCGTCGTGGGGGTCTTCGCGCTCTGGGGCGTCGTCGCCGCCGGCTGGCTGTTCCTCGGCGGTCGCCTACCCGGGCCGACCGCCGGCACGGAGTCGACGGCGCCGAGGATCAAGCTCGTCGTGCTGCCGTTCGAGAACCTGGGGCTGCCGGAGGATGAGTACTTCGCGGACGGCGTCATCGAGGAGATCACTTCGCGGCTGACCGAGATACCGGAGCTGGGCGTCATCTCGCGCACCACGGCGATTCAGTTCAAGGGTAGCACGAGGAGCGTCAGGGAGATCGGCGCCGAGCTCGAGGTCGATTACGTGCTGGAGGGCTCGGTGCGCTGGGAGCACACGCCGGGCGCCCCGAGCCAGGTCAGGGTCACGCCGCAGCTCATCCGCGTCTCCGACGACACCAACATCTGGACGAATCGCTACGACGCCGTGCTGTCCGAGATCTTCCGTGTGCAGTCGGACATCGCCGAGAACGTGGCACTGGCGCTCGACATCACGCTGCTGGGGCCGCAGCGCCAGGCGATCCGCGCCCGGCCCACCGAGAATCTGGAGGCGTACGACTACTACCTGCGCGGCAACGACTACTACGCCCGGCGCTTCATCGAAGAGGATGCGTGGAGCGCGGTCGAGATGTACGAGGCGGCGATCGGGCTCGACCCCGCGTTCGCCGCCGCCTACGCCGCGCTCGCCCGGGCGCTCGTCTGGCTCAACCAGCAGTTCGAGCGCGGAGCCGCATTACCCCGCGCCCGCGAGGCGGTCGACGAAGCGCTGCAACTGGCACCGGACCTGGCCGAAGCGCACATGGCGCTGGGCGATTTCTACTACTACGGCATGCTCGACTTCGAGCAGGCGCTGGAGCAGTATGAGTGGGTGCAACGTCGTCAGCCGAGCAACTCGGACGCCTTGGCGCTGATCGCCTGGATCCAGCGGCGTCTGGGCGACTGGGAGTCGTCGATCGCCTTCGCGGAGCTGGCGCTCGGGCTCGACCCGTTGAATACCGTATGGCTGATTGGGCAGGCACAGAACTACTTCTACATGCGGCGCTATGAGGGCGGGGAGCCGTACTTCCTGCGCGCCATCGCCAACGCGCCCGACGTGCCGTACTACTACCGCTGGACCGCCTGGTTCTACCTCGCCTGGGACGGCACGACCGACAGGGCACACCGGCTGCTCGAGCAGGCCATCATCAGGATCGATCCGGGTCAACTGCTGCTGGGCGGAGAGTCGGGCTGGATCATCCTCCACCTCTTCGGCGATGAGTACGGGCCGGCGCTCGAGCGCCTGAGCCCGGACTCGGCCGACGTCGACGCCGGCTACTACTACCTGGCCCGTGCTTACCTGAGCGCGCGGTCGGGGGACGACGACCAGACACGCGCCTTCTACGATTCGGCCCGCGTCGCCTTCGAAGCGCGGGTACAGGAGGGGCCCGAGCAGTTCGCGCCACACAGCGCCCTCGGCCTCGCATACGCGGGGCTGGGCCGAACGGACGACGCGATCCGCGAGGGCGAGCTGGCGGTACGACTGGTTCCCGTCTCGCGCGATGCGATGACCGGTACCAACAGGGTCCGTGATCTGGCGCTCATATATATGATGGTCGGCGATTACGAGGCGGCGCTCGACCAGCTCGAGCACCTGCTCTCTATTCCATCGGAGTTGTCGGCCAACCTGCTCCGCGTCGACCCTTTCTGGGACCCGCTGCGCTCGGACCCGCGCTTCCAGATGCTGCTCGAGAGTTATGATCGAGCCGGCGGAGGGACGACCCCACGGCGCATCACCGCGTAGCCTTCTCTTTCTCCTTGTCACGGCGGGCAGCAGCCGGCATCTTGTAGACGGGCTTACCGGATTACGCTCTTGTGTCCTCGAGCCTAGGGGTGGTGTGATGACGACGATGCGATCCTGCCCGACTGCGCTCCTTCTCCTAGCTATGCTGGCGACCGCGACCTCGCTGGAGGCGCAGCGCGCCGACAAGGGTAGAGACGGTTTCGAGTTCGAGGCTTACGCCGGCGTCTTCTATCCCAAAGAACCGGCGTTCGGCGCCGGCGAAATCCAGTTCACGCTCGACGAACGACAGCTCACCTTCGGCGCCCGTCTCGGGTGGACCTTCGGGTTCAACCTGTTCCTGCAGGCCGAGGGCGGCTACGTCCCTCTGACGATGGAGGAGGAGGGCGGCACGGAGCGTAACATCAACACCCTGCTGTACGGCGGGAGCATCGGATACAACCTGCAGTTTTCGCCGGAGGCGCAGTTCTTCATCCTCGCCGGCGGCGGCATCATCCACTTGGACCCCGACGGACTGCCGCAGGAGAACCAGCTGCGGGGACACTTCGGTGGTGGCCTCCGCATATTCTTGACCCGGGGCGTCGCGCTGCGCTTCGAGGCACGCGACCACGTCGTGCCCAAGACGATGAGCGAGACCCGGGGCAACCTGAACCCCGGCGCCACGATCAACGACGAACTGACCCACAACATCGAGCTGAGCGGCGGCATCACGCTCTTCTTCGGCGTGCATCGCGATGACGACAAGGACCGCGTCTTCAACGAATACGACCGCTGTCCCGCCACGCCCGGCGGTGCGCCGGCCGACGCCCGCGGCTGCCCGCTCGATAGCGACGAGGATGGGATCATCGATCAGATCGATCAGTGCTCCCACACACCGCTCGGCACGCCGGTGGATGAGAGAGG
>JBDHKT010000399.1:0-2990 GCA_039586255.1 Gemmatimonadota bacterium
CCGTCTACCGGCTCGTAGTGTCGCCTAGAGCCCCCTTTCCACAGGTCCTGAGTCGACTGCACACCGGGAGAGCACCGATTCGGAGGTTGGGAATGGGGCTCACAGCGGGCTCGGAATCCCAAATATCAACGCGCTAAGGACTTATAGACGGAGCAGTAGGATGAAGCGACGGACAAAAGTCACCCTCGGGGTTGTCGCCATCGCGATCGTCGGCATTGGAGCGGTAGCCGCCGTACGGAACGGCAGTGGGAACGGCGACGAGGTACGCACCGTCGAGGTCGAACGGGGCGAGATCGTCGACAAGGCGCTGGCCGTGGGCCGGGTCGAGCCCGAAGTCGAGGTCAGCGTCAAGTCGAAGATCTCCGGCGTCGTCAGCCGGGAGTTCGCCGAGGTCGGTGACTTCGTGCGGGCCGGCGCCCCACTGCTCGAAATCAAGCCGACCCCGACGCCGCTGGAGCTGGTGGAAACGCGTCGCCAGCTCGAGCTGCGCCAGCTTGACCTCGAGAACCAGAACCGCGAGCTCGAGCGCCGACGCCGCTTGAGGGAGCAGGGCCTCATCCCCGAGGACGAGTTCGAGGCCGCCGAGCGCGCTTACAGCGAAGCTGAGCTCAACGTCAGGCTCGCAGAGGAACGGCTCGCCTTGATCGAGGAAGGCCGCGTCACGATGGCCGACCACAACATCGAGGCGATAGTCTACTCGCCGATCGATGGGTTCATCCTCGAGAAGAACGTCGAGATCGGTGACCCTGTCACCCCGCTCAACCCGTATCAGGAAGGCACGGTCCTCATGGCGATGGCGGAGATGAACGCGCTCATCTTCCGTGGCACCGTCGACGAGATCGACGTCGGGCGCCTGAGTGAGGGTATGACGGTCGAGCTCAAGATCGGCGCGCTGCCCAAAGCCTCCGTCACCGGAACGCTGGCCAAGATCTCGCTCAAGGCACGCACCGAGGACAACTCGACGGTCTTCCCCATCGAGATCTCCCTCGATGAATCGGACGTCGTGTTGCGCGCAGGCTACTCGGCAAACGCCGACGTGATCATCGATCGCCGCGAGGACGTCCTGACTATTCCCGAACGGCTGGTAACCTTCGAAGACGACGTGGCCAAGGTCACCGTGCTGCTCGAGGACGGCACCCAGGAAGAGCGAGTTATCGAGGTCGGACTGAGCGACGCGATCAACATCGAGGTTCTTTCGGGGCTGGAGGAGGGCGAGAAGGTCGTCGAGGCGCCGCCGCGGGAGATCGAGTAAACGGTGGCCGGTGAGCGGTAGCCGGTAGCCAGTTACCGGTTACCGGCAACCGACTACTGGCCGCCCCCTGAAGAATAACGGGGCCAGGCGAGGATTTTGAGGGTGCAGATTTTCAGGAACTTCAAGGACTTCTTCAACGACATCCGCACCCAGCGGCTGCGCACGATCCTCACCATCATGGGGATCACCTGGGGTACGGTCGCCGTGATCGTCCTTCTGGCCTTCGGCGTCGGCATGGAGAAGCAGACCCGCAAGCGGATGCACGGACTGGGTGAGCGGATTGTCATCCTCTTCGGCAACCGCACCACCAAGTCGTACGAGGGCTTCCCCGAGGGCCGCTATATCCGTCTGCAGGAGGAGGACGTCCAGCTCCTGCAGCAGGAGATCCCGGACATCGTCGAAATCAGCCCCGAGTACAGCACGCGTGCCGTGCCGGTGCGCCGCGGGCGCAACAGCGCTTTCCCCAACATCACCGGCGTCTACCCGGTCTACGGCCATATGCGAAACGTCATCGCCGACTGGGGTGGGCGTTTCATCAGCCAGGCCGACATCGACGAGCGGCGACGCGTCGCCTTCCTCGGCAACGAGCTCGAGGAGCTACTCTTCGAGGGCGAAGACGCCGTCGGACAGATCGTCTTTGTCGGCGACGTGCCGTTCACCGTCATCGGGGTGCTGAAGGAAAAGCAGCAGAACTCGTCTTATAACTCGCGCGACCGCGACCGCGTCTTCATCCCGTCCAGCACCCACAAGGCGATATTCGGGCACCGCTATTTAGCCAACATCATCTATCGGACGAGCAGCCCCGAGGTCGTCGAGGCGGTGGAGCGCCGCATGAACGAGGTGCTGGGTCGCAAGTACCGCTTCGACCCCACCGACGAGGACGCCATCTGGGAATGGGATACCAGTGAGTTCGAGGTGATCATCAGTGCGATATTCCTCGGAATGAACATCTTCCTCGGGGTCGTCGGAGCCTTCACGTTGACCGTTGGCGGCATCGGTGTCGCTAACATCATGTACATCGTCGTCAAGGAACGGACCCGCGAGATCGGGATTCGACGCTCCATCGGCGCCCGCAAGCGTGACATCATGCTCCAGTTCCTCGGCCAGACGTTCGTGGTCGTCGGCGCCGGCGCCCTGCTGGGATTCCTGATCTCCTGGGGGCTCGTGACGGTTGGGCAGTATATGCCGCTTCAGGAGTTCATCGGCGTGCCGACGATCTCGCCGGCCGTCGCCGTCGCTACTGTGACCCTGCTGACGGGCGTCGCGTTGCTTGCCGGATACTTCCCCGCACGTAGAGCTGCGAACCTCGATCCCGTCGAGTGCCTGAGGTACTAGAACATGTGGCGCATATTGCTCGCAGAGTTCATCGGTGACCTGAAAGGGCAGAAGACCCGCGTCCTGCTCACCATGTTCGCCATCACCTGGGGCACGATCGCCGTCGTGCTGCTGCTCGCCTTCGGTGAGGGACTGAGGCACTCGATCGTGAAGGGATTGCTCAACGCCGGCGAGCGCATCTTCATGGTCTACGGGGGAACTACCAGCCAGGAGTTCGAGGGCCTACCCAGGGGCAGGAGAATCCGCCTCATGGAAGAAGACCTCGACCTGATCACCCGCTCGATCGAGGAGATCGACCTGGTGAGCCCCTCCTACGGTATCTGGGGCACGACCCTGGAAGTCGGGGAAAACAAGACCACGACTTACATGGAGGGTGTGTACCCCGCCTTCGAGGATATGCGGC
>JBDHKT010000400.1:0-2974 GCA_039586255.1 Gemmatimonadota bacterium
GGCACCGCCGCGGGACGCGTAGCCGACTGTCGCAGCGTTCTGGGCTTTGCCGCTGCGTTTCGCTACGTCCGCGGCTTTTCCTTCGACTCGCCCGTCTTGCGACCCCGCCAGCCCCGCTTCATGTCCGAGGGCTTTGCGCTCTCGGTTACCTGACCCATGAGCTCGGAGATTTCCTTCTCGATCTCGTGGATCCGCAGCTGCCCCACCGCCAGGTTGACGCCGCCGCTGCTCACGCCCTGACAGACCGTGTGGAACTCGCGGATCTTCTTTAACAGGACGTTCACCCAGTGGCGGAAGAGGTGGTCCTGGCGACGCTCGTCGAGGCCTGATGGTGGTCCTTCGGCGACGGTCTCTCTTCCGGTCGTGAGAGCGCTGCGTGCCAGCAGCAGCGCGATAACGAGTCCGATAACCACTCGTACCAGGGTGTCGTCGACCAGAGCGAGTACAACCCCCAGGGCCACGACTTCCAGCACGATCAACGGGCCGCGCAGATTATCATCCATTGACTCTCTCCCTTCATAAAGGGCGGGACGAAGAGCCTCAACATCTCTCTTTGTAGCTTTAGTTCCGGGCAATAAAATATAGCCTGCCGCCCAGTGGGGGGCCACCGGCCCGGGGCGAGGCGCGAGCCGATCTGTGGAGCCAAGGCGGACAGGGGGGAGAGAGCTATTCGGTCAGCCTGACCGACTCGAGGGCCGGGCCGAGCCGCGATGCCTTGGAACGACAAGGGCTTAGGAGGGTGGGCTGTGGCACCGAACCTGCAATGGTGCAGGTTGTGGGAACACCTCAGTCCCTGTGTCCTGAGCCTCCTGCGGGCGTGGGTGGAGTAAAACCGTGAATCTGGGGATCGAATTAGAGCGTGAGGTCTCGCCCGCCATTTACCTCTGGGACCGCAAGTCGGAGTTTCCTTCCTTTGCAGAAGGCGACGCGGTACAGGCAGCGATCGAGACGGGAGTGGCCCTCGAGCAACTGGAGCTCGGCCGGGCCCGTCGTTGCTGGCGTCGTGTCGTGCGGGCGGCTCAGGAAGCCGGCCGAGCGGCGCGAAGCCAGGGCCTGACATCTCGGCGCCTGATCGCGGATATAGACCGGGTTCGTCAAGCGATGGAGGACGTCCTGTTCGACGGGCGTCTCCCTCCGGATCTGGCGGCCACCGGCGCTCGCTACATGGCCAAGATGTGTGCCCGGGTACTCGATCACGCGCTTCGCACATACTGGCAGAGGGAACTCACCGCCGAACCCGCCTGAGGTGCCGGGTCCCGCTCACATCACACCGTACTACTTGCCCCCTGCCACAGGGCTGGCATCTTTCACAATACGGGACGCGCATCATCGGATGACCTGGAGGTCTCGATGCAGGGAAACGCTCTCAGGGCTTTACAGGCGGCTGGGTTACTCGTCCTTGGGTTCGGCCTGATGGCCGGATGTGGGAAGAAGGTTCGGCGAATCGATCCTGAGACGACCACCGACCTGAGCGGGTTCTGGAATGATACGGATTCGCGGCTTGTCGCTGACGACATGATCAACGACGCCCTGACTCACCCATGGATCCAACAGCACGCGATCGACAATGACGCGAAGCCGGTGGTCATCGTGGGAACGGTGCGCAACCGGAGTATGGAGCACATAGCCACGGGCACGTTCATCCGCGACCTGGAGCGGGCGTTCGTAAACTCGGGGCAGGTGCGAGTCGTCGCCAATCCGTGGGAACGTGAAGAGCTCCGTGACGAGCGTCAGGAGCAACAGGATTGGGCGCGTGAGGAGACGCGGGCGCGGTTACGTGCCGAAACGGGCGCCGACTACATGCTGAATGGGGACATCGATGTGATCGTCGACAAAGAGGGCGGCCGCGAGGTGAAGTTCTACCAGGTGGACCTCTTCCTCACGCACATCGAGACCAACGAGCGCGCCTGGGTCGGCCAGACGAAGATCAAGAAAGAGATCTCGCGCAGCGGCCTCGGCTTCTAGCCATGCGCTGCACGTCGGCCCTGTTAGTCGGGGGCCTGTTCGTGCTGGTGGGGTGTGCGGGCCACGCCGGCACCATGCACGATGTACGATCGGCTCTGCTGCGAGACGATCTGGAGGAGGCGCGGGCGATCCTCGCCGACGCGGGGCGGGGAACCGATGACCTCCTGTTCGCCCTCGAAGACGGCCTGCTGCTCCACGTCGCGGGTGACCCCGAGCTCAGCAACTCACGCTTCGAGTTCGCCGAACGGCGAGTCGACGAGCTGTATACAAAGAGCATCACGCGGGCCGTCCTCTCGCTCGTTACCTCCGACCTGATCCTGAAGTTCGAGCCGCGCGGTATAGAGAATTTCTTGGTGAACTACTACCGAGGGCTCAACTACCTGCAGCTCGACGAGTCGCAGGAGGCCTTGGTCGAGTGGCGCAAGCTGGCGTCGAAGCTGCAGTTCAGTCGAGTGCAGGGCGACGCGCCTTATCTCGATCCGCCTTTCTTCAACTATCTGGCCGGGCTCGGGCTCGAGCTCGACGATCCGAACGACGCGTACATCTCACTCCGCCTCGCCGAAGCCGGTTACCATGAACAGGGTGGCAGGCCGCCCGACGACCTGATTGAAGACCTGATGCGGCTGGCCGCCAACCTCGGATTCGGCGATCACCTCGAGCTCTACCGCAACCGCTACGGTGATCGGCTGGGCGCTGCCGACGGGGAAGCTGACTCCGATTGGGGCGAAGTGGTCGTGCTGCTCGAGGACGGTCTCGTGGCGCCGATAGCCGAGGTGAACGCGTACGTACCGATCATCGAAGAGCGGGCGGTGGTCGCGCTTGGTGATAACAGGGATCTGCAACTCGGGCTGGCCGAGAAGTTGGCTCACGAGTACTGGGAAGGCGACTACGACGGCGTCACGGAGCGTCACGCCAAGAGGAAAGAGGTAGCGTACGTTCTGCCACTTTCCTTCCCCGTCTACGGTCGAGGCGAAGCGGCCTTCCAGCGGCTGGCGGCGGTGATCGCGGC
>JBDHKT010000401.1:0-2972 GCA_039586255.1 Gemmatimonadota bacterium
AAGGCGGCGGCCGCGCACCGTGAAGTCGGCTCGGGCCAGGATCTCATCGATTGGGATGAACCCGAGGAAGCGGCTATCGGGCCAGCCCAGCATGTCGCGGCGGTCGGAGAGCAACACGACCGAGTCGAGCGGCACGATCCACGGGCCCCAGGTATAGATGTTCTCCTCGATAGCGAACTCGGAGCGCCAAGCACCGGGGCTGGCGATGTCGAAGGGCCACGGCTGAGGCTCGCCGTTCAGGACGACGACGCCCGAGTCCATGGCTACGGTGTCGCCAGGTAGGGCGACGAGACGGCGCAGCACGTGAAACTCGCGGCTGCCACGGACGAAACGGAAGATGAGCAGGTCGCCGCGTTCCAGGCGGCCGGCCGGGCTCCAGGCGACGAAGTACTCGCCGAGGGCCAGCGTCGGCTCCATCGACTGCCCTGTCTGGATGTAGATGGAAGGGATGCGCTCGCCGAATCGTGTCGCCCACATGGCGCCAGCTATCAGCACCGCGACGACGAGCCAGAAGCCGACCCTGATCCAGGTGACCACTCGTGATCCCTTCATGGCCGCCCCGTGTTCGTCGCGACAGGCGTTGGGCCTAGGTGGGACTCAGGGCTTGTCGCCCGTTTCCTCCAGAACCTCTTCCCTATCCTGGTCCGGATCGTCGATTCCCTGGAGCACGTCCGCGGCGATCTTGTCGTAGCGATCGAGCGCCTGCCGCGTCCGCATGTCGTTCCGCAGGCCGACGGCGACCATCAGGAGCATGCCGACGACCACTGATCCGTAGACGAGGATGGGGAGCGATATCCCGCGCAGCGTGAACAGGCCGAGTTTGATGTCGACCGACTGATCGGAATTCGCGTAGGCGAACCAGGCGAGCAACGCCACGATCAGCGCGCCGCCGAGGATTTTCCAGGAGAGTGCACGCCACTTCATGGCTCGACGGGGAATCCGGTGAATGTGGCCCCGCTGGTCCCGGTAAGCGCGACCCTCATGTAACGGCCGATCCAGTCTTCCGGTCCCGGGATCAGCACGACTTTGTATGTATCGGTGCGCGCCTGGAGCAGGTCGCCGCGCCGCGCCCGCTTCTCGACCATGACCTCGGCGACCTTCCCTACCTCGGCCAGGTTCTTCTCGGCTGCGATCTCGCGGACCAACGCGATCAGGCGCTCCAGTCGCCCCTGCGCCACGTGGTCAGGCACGAACCACTCCTCGTCCATCCGGGTGGAGGGCGTGCCCTCACGCGCCGAATAGCGGAAGGTGAAGGCGTCGTCGTAGCGGACGGCACGCACCAGGTCAAGTGTAGCCTCGAAGTCGGTCTCATCCTCGCCGGGGAAGCCGACTATGATGTCGGTGCCGATGGCGATGTGCGGGATCGCCCCGCGCAACATCTCGACCTTGGCCAGATACTCCTCGCGCGTGTATCGCCGCGCCATGCGCTTGAGGACGCGGTCCGAGCCCGACTGCACCGGCAGGTGCATCTGCGGGCAGACGGCACTTTCTTCCGCCATCACGTCAACCAGCTCGCGCGTCAGGTCGTTGGGGTGCGGCGAGGTGAAGCGTACGCGCCGGACACCGGGCAACCGGGCGACGGCGCGGAGTAGTCTCGGGAAGTTCCAGTCGTCGTAGCGATACGAGTTCACGGTTTGGCCCAGCAGCGTGAACTCGGTGATCCCCTCCGCGACCTGCTCCTCGATCTCGCGGAGTACGGCATCGGGCTCGCGGTTCTTCTCCGGCCCGCGCGTGAACGGGACGATGCAGAAGGTGCAGCGGTAGTCGCAGCCACGCTGGATGGGGACCCAGGCCGATACGTGCGACTTTCGCCGTAGCTCCAGCCCCTCATAGTTCTCCGAAGTCTTGAGCTCGACGTCTACGACACCGCTATCGCCCCGGGCCGCCTGGTCGATGAGCTGAGGGAGCGAACGGTAGGCGTCGGGCCCGATCACCATGTCGACGTATTCGGCCCGCTCGATGAGCTGCGCGCCCAAGCGCTGGGCCATGCAGCCGCACACCCCGATCAGCGTGCCCGGGCGTTCCCGCTTCACCCGGTTCAGTTCCGCCACCCGGCCGAGCACCCGCTGCTCGGCGTGCTCACGAATCGCACAGGTGTTGACGAGGATGACGTCGGCATCCTCGGGCGCCGAGACCTGGGCGTAGCCGCTGGACGCCAGAACGCCCTCCATGAGCTCGCTGTCGCTCAGGTTCATCTGGCATCCGTAGGTCTCGACCCAATACGTCTTCGACATGCTCACGATCTCTGTACGTACGCCGTGGCGTGGAGGCCGCCGTCTCGCGCCGCCTCGATCATTGCCGGCTGCAGGCGCGGCCCTGCTGCCCTTAAGGTATCGTCGGCCGGGATCTTCAGGTAGTCACCGGTGACGGCGGTTTCCATGTCGTCGCCCTCGAGCACGACCCACGCCATCGTACCGGCTCGGCGCTGGCGATGTTCTACCGCCTGTCGCCGAACGATCTCGCGTATCTCGAGCGAGCGCTCCGCCTTCACCTGTGGCGCTACCGCGTCGGGCAGGCCCTCCGCGTCGGTGCCATGGCGCTCGGAGTAAGGGAAGACGTGCACGTAGGTGAACGGCAGAGCTTCGATGAGCTTTGTGGTGCGCCGGTGATCCTCGTCGGTTTCGCCGGGGAAGCCGACGATCACGTCCGTGCCCAGTCCCAGCGGCGCGACGCGTTCGGCCAGGCGCTCGACCCGATCGCGGTAACGGCGAGTCAGGTAGGGCCGCCTCATCAGGCGAAGTATCCGGTCACTGCCGCTCTGCAGCGGCACATGGAGGTGCGGGGCCAGCCGGCCTCCGGAATCCGCCATCAGATCGATCACCCGGTCGTCGAGCTGGCTGCACTCCAGGGAGCCTACGCGAAAGCGCACGTCGGACACGCTATCCAGTAGGGCCTCGAGCAGCGCCGCGAAGGCGACCCGCGGCTTCAGGTCCTTGCCGTAGAGTCCGATGTGGATGCCGGTGAGCGAGATC
>JBDHKT010000402.1:0-2965 GCA_039586255.1 Gemmatimonadota bacterium
CCCTACTCGTGCAGAGCGGCAAGCCCGTGGGTGTGTTCACTACGCACCCCGATGCACCGCGGGTGCTGATCGCGAACGCCAACCTCGTGGGTCGTTGGGCGAACTGGGACTACTTCAGGGACCTGGAGCGGAAGGGCCTGATCATGTTCGGCCAGATGACCGCCGGTTCCTGGATCTATATCGGAACGCAGGGGATCCTGCAGGGGACCTTCGAGACGTTCGCGGAGGCCGCCCGCGAGCATTTCGACGGCACGCTCGCCGGCCGCCTTGTGCTGACCGGTGGTCTGGGAGGTATGGGCGGAGCCCAGCCACTCGCGGCGACCATGAACGGGGGGGCGTTCCTCGGCGTCGAAGTCGACCCGGCCCGAATCGAGCGGCGCCTGGAGACGCGCTATCTCGACCGCGCCACGGACGACCTGGACGAGGCACTGGAGCTTGTGCTGGCCGCCCGCGACCGGAAGCAAGCGACCTCCGTGGGCCTGGTGGGCAACTGCGCCGACGTTGTCCCCGAGATCGCCCGGCGCGGGATCGTGCCCGACCTGGTCACCGACCAGACGAGCGCCCACGACGCGCTGAACGGTTACGTGCCTCAAGGCCTGTCTATGGGAGAGGCGGCGGATCTGAGGGGGCGCGATCCCGAGGAGTACGTCAAGCGGGCGATGGACTCCATGGCGGTGCACGTCCGCGGCATGCTCGAGCTGAAGCGACAGGGCTCGATTGTGTTCGACTACGGGAACAACATCCGGGCGCAGGCCCGGGATGCCGGTGTCGAGGACGCCTTCGATTTCCCCGGCTTCGTCCAGGCCTACGTCCGCCCCCTCTTCTGTCTCGGCAAGGGGCCGTTCCGCTGGGCGGCGCTATCGGGCGAGCCGTCAGACATCCATCGCACCGATAAGCTGGTGCTCGATCTGTTCCCCGAGGACGAGGCGCTTGGACGCTGGATCAGGATGGCCGGCGAGCGGGTCGCGTTTCAGGGTCTTCCGTCGCGGATCTGCTGGCTCGGGCAAGGCGAGCGCGCCAGGTTCGGCCTGGCTATCAACGAGCTAGTTGCGCGTGGCGATGTGACGGCGCCGATCGTGATCGGGCGTGACCATCTCGACGCCGGTTCGGTGGCAAGCCCCTTCCGCGAGACCGAAGGGATGAGAGACGGCAGCGATGCGATCGCCGACTGGCCCGTCCTCAACGCCATGCTCAACGTGGCGAGCGGTGCGACCTGGGTCAGCTTCCACCACGGCGGCGGCGTCGGCATCGGCGACTCGCTGCACGCCGGTATGGTTGTCGTCGCCGACGGTACTCCGCAAGCGGCCCGGCGGCTAGAGCGCGTGCTGACCAACGATCCGGGCAGCGGCGTGGCGCGGCACGCCGATGCCGGCTACGAAAGTGCGCGGGAGACCGCGCGCAAACATGGCATCCAGATTCCTATGGCGGATTAGAGTGGACAGCCAACAACCGACAGTCGACTGCCGAGTTTCGGCTTGTTCTCGACTGTCGGAGTTATAATCAAAAGTTGTGGATTGCGCTGAGCTAATAAGGCGGCGTACCCTTTCGTGAAAGTTCTTGACCGAGAACAGCGGGCGTTGCGTGCCCGCAGAAACGAAAGGATACGCCGATGCTGCAAGTTACCGATCGTGATGTTGTGGCGAAAGAGGGCCAGGGGGCGAAAGCGCTGCTGGACGAGGTGGCACGGGAAGGCGCGCGGCGGATGCTGATCGCCGCACTGGAGGCGGAGCGGGACGAGTACGTGGAGTCGCTGAGGCATTTCAGGGACGAGCGAGGTCATGCTCTGGTCGTGAGGAACGGTCACGCCCGGCCGCGGGAGATCCAGCTCGGTGTGGGGCCGGTGGAGATCTCGGCACCGCGGGCCGATGACCGGCGTGAGGGGGAGAAGTTCACGAGCCAGATCCTGCCGCCCTACATGCGGCGCTCGCCGCAGCTGACGGAGGTATTGCCCTGGCTGTACCTGAAGGGGCTCTCGACGGGGGACTTTGTCGAGGCGCTGACGCCGCTATTGGGTCCGGAGGCGGCGGGACTGTCGCCGAGCTCGATCGTGCGCTTGAAGCAGGTCTGGGGGGAGGAGTACGAGGCCTGGCGGAAGCGCTCGCTGGAGGACGTGCGGTACGTGTACCTGTGGGCCGACGGGGTGCACGTGCCGGTGCGACTGGAAGAAGATGACCTCACGCTGCTGGTAATGATTGGGGTACGGCCGGATGGGACGAAGGAGCTGGTGGCGATAGACGACGGCTACCGGGAGTCGGCGGAGTCGTGGGCGGCGCTGCTGCGGGATCTGAGGCGGCGGGGCCTGGAGGCACCGCTGTTGATGATCGGAGATGGAAACCTGGGACTCTGGAAGGCGCTCCGGCAGGTGTGGCCGGAGACCCGGGAGCAGCGTTGCTGGGTGCACAAGTTGGCCAACGTGCTGGACAAGCTGCCGAGGCGCGTGCAGCCGCGGGCGAAGCAGGCGCTGCACGAGATCATGTACGCGCCGGCGCGTGCGGATGCCGAGGCGGCAACCGAGCGCTTCCGTGAAGAGTTCGGCGCGAAGTATCCGAAGGCGGTTGCCAGTCTCGAGGAAGGTGGTGACGACCTGCTTACCTTCTTCGATTTCCCGGCGGAGCACTGGCCTCACCTGCGGACGACCAACCCGATCGAGTCGGTCTTCGGCACGACGGGGCACAGGCGAAAGAAAACGCGAGGACACGGTTCACGCCGTGCTGCCCTCGGCATGGCTTTCAAGTTGTTCGAGTCGGCAGAGAAGCGCTGGCGGCGGGTGAACGCTCCCCACCTCGTTGAGCTGGTAGTCCTGGGAGTGATATTCGAGGATGGGATTCACGTAAGGTCAACCGAGCGAAGGGACGCTGCCTGATGAGCTCCCGTTCCACAACATTTGACAATTACTCTCTGTTGCTCTCTCGTGCTCAGACCGGCATACTGGAAGTTCACCGGGAGGGGCTGAGGACGTAGCGAT
>JBDHKT010000403.1:0-2952 GCA_039586255.1 Gemmatimonadota bacterium
TAGGCCGCATTACCACTAGTTTCTTCCAAGTTTCCCAGCCGAAACATAATCAAACCGGACATTATGCGCCTACTACGGCCCTATCCCTGGGTGCCCTATATCTCGCCCTGGATGGTGACTAGCCTCCCTCGCTTGAGGTGGCTTCTGAGGGTGGCTGGGAAGTTACCAGCGACTGGGCGCTCGCTTCCGCCGCCCGCAGCTCGTAGTAGGTGCGCGCCGGGATGTCGTCCGGGATAAGCCCCAGGATCTCCTCGTAGAGAGCGGCGGCGCCGGCCAGATCACCGCTGGCGGCGCGTAGGCGGGCTGCCCCTTCGAGGCCACGGCTCTGCTCCGCACGGTGAGCGGAACCTCGCCCGACATCCTCGTAGACGGCGATGGCCTGGGCGGTCTCACCGACCTCCTCATAGGCCGCGGCGAGCAGGAAGGCAGCGCGATCCGACAGCGGGCTCGAGCCGACCTTGTCGGCGGCGCGCCGTGCCGGCTCGATGGCTTCCACCGCGCGGTGCTCAATGAGCAACGAATGCGCGAGGAGCACACGGGCCTCGCGGCCGTAGGGTGTGTTCTCGAACTGGATGAGAAAGGTACGCAAACGATCGACGACGACGCTGGTCTGGCCGGCCTGCAGGTCGTAGCGGATGGCTCGGATCTCGGCCGAAGCGACTTCGCGCAGTTGCGTCTGATAGCTGAAGTAGTAGCGGACACCGAAGACGGTGATCAACAAAGCTACGATAAGGACTACCAGGGTACGTGTATTCTTTTGCGCCCAGCTCGAGAACTGGATCACTGAGGCGACGAACTTGTCTTCCTGCGAGTAGTGTTGCTCGGCCATCCCTTATTTCTCCTCGCCGCTCTTAGCGGCTAAGTAACCCGCGGCGAAGGCGCGGGGTATGGCGAACTCCGCAGCGGCCGACCCGAGACTTGCCACCAGGTCCCGAATGCGGTCTCCGAACGCCCCCTCGAGCAGCTCCTCGGCCTTGTGCGCAAGCAGCTCCGGGCTCTCGGGTAAGGGCGGCGGCGTGTCGGCGCCGAAAAGGTAGTCCGGCAGCTCCCCGCCCTCCCCCTTCAGTGAGGCGGCGGGCGCTTCCTGGAGGACCTCGTCCGAGGACGGCGCCAAAAAGGCAGGTTCCGGCTCCGCCGTGGGCGCGACCTCCTCGATGGGTATGGGCTCCCGATCGGGCACGGGCTCCTGGGCGGGGACCTGCTCTTCGAGTTCGGGGGCCTCGGGCTCGAAGAAGAACGGCGGTTCTGCCTCGGCTTCGGCCGGTTCGGCGGCCCCTGCCCCGGGCTCGGCCTGCTTCTCCGATTCGGCGGCCTCGGTGAAGAACGGCGGCTCGAGGTCGGTCTCGTCCGTCCTGTCGTTCTGGGGGCCGTCGGCCCCGCCGATGAACGGGGTTGGGATCGTCGGCACTTCTGGCACTCCTCTGTTAGGGGCTTTCGGGCCAGCCGAAATCTATACGGCGGCGGGCCCGGGTCAAACCGGGGGAATCGGCGTCAGTGCACGTACTTGAGGACGACGAACCCTGCCACGAGCAGAACCACGAATACCACGCTCAGCAGGTTGAAGTAGCGGTCGATGAAGTCGCGGATCTGCGGCCCGAAGGTGCGGATAAGCCCGGCGACCAGGAAGAAGCGCGCCGCGCGACTGACGGCCGAGATGACCAGGAACGGTACGAACGGTACGGCGAAGGCGCCGGCGGCGATGGTGAACACCTTGTACGGGATGGGGGTGAAGCCCGCCGTGCCCAGCGCCAGCACGAGGTTGGCCTTGTAGAGCTCGCCGACGCGCTGGAACGCCTCACCGGCGTCGTAGAATTCGATGATCGGCCGACCGATCAGCTCGTAGAGTTGGTGGCCGATCAGGTAGCCGAAGCTGCCGCCCAGCAGCGAGCCGACCGTGCAGATCGCGGCGAAGTGGATGCTGCGGCGCGACTTACCGACGCAAAGCGCGATGAGCAGGACGTCGGGCGGCACGATGAAGAACGAGGCTTCGACGAACGCGAGGACGAAGAGCGCGGTTGAGCCGTAGGGTGACTCGGCCCAGCTCAAGACCCAGTCGTAGAGTCGCCGGACCCAGCCGCGTTTCTTTTCGTCCTCTGTCACTCTCCGCCTCGCCTTTCCTCTTCGTCCTGGCCGCCCAGTCCGCGTAGCGGGACGAACCTGACCCGGCCGATCACCTCGTCTTCGAGCGTGCCGTCCGCCGTCTTGACCATCCTGTGCAACTGCTGCGACTCGCTGTCTCCGATCGGGATCAACATGCGGCCGCCCGGCCCCAGCTGTTCGAGCAGCGGCTTCGGAACCTCGAGGGCGCCGGCGGTGACCAGAATTGCATCGAATGGTGAGTAGGCGCGCCAGCCGTAGGTCCCGTCGCTGGCGCGAACCGCGACGTTGGTGAAGCCGAGCGATTCGATCCGTGCGCGCGCCGCCTCCGCTAGTTTCGGAACCCGCTCGATCGAGTAAACGTGGTCGGCAAGCGTCGCCAGCAGCGCGGTCTGATAGCCCGAGCCGGTGCCGATCTCGAGTACCCGCTCGTCTCCCTCGAGCTTCAGCGTCTGCAGGTAAAGAGCGTGGGTGCTCGGCTTCGAGATCGTCTGACCGTGCCCCAGGGGGAACGCCTCATCGGCGTATGCGCGGGCCTCGAAGCGCTCGGGCACGAACAGGTGGCGCGGCACCTGATCGAACGCATGCAGCACCGCCAGGTCTCTGATCCCGGCACCGCGGAGCTGTTCGACCAGACGGCGCCGCAGCTCCTGGTGTGAGCTGGTCTCTCGATATCCGGATGGCACGCCGGCTATTCCGCTCGACCGGGGCGGGACTGGTCGAGGATGTCGAGCAACTCGTTGAGGCCTTCGCGTACTCGTCGAAGGGTCTGCCGGTCGAGCGCCTGGCCGGCGACTTCGTCCAGCTCGCCTTCTTCGCGTAGTTTCTCGAGCCTGCGCCGCGCGCCGTCGATCG
>JBDHKT010000404.1:0-3090 GCA_039586255.1 Gemmatimonadota bacterium
CATGGCCACGCTGGCGGGTCTCAGTTGCAGCGAAGACTTCAGCGGCACCGACGAGGGTGACGGATTAGAGCCGACCGTCACCATCGCCTTCATCGGCGACCAGGGCTGGGAGGCAGCCGGCCAGTTCGAGGGCCCGCGGGCCGTTCTCCTGCTAATAAGGGAGGAGGGCGCCGACGCCGTGATGCACCAGGGCGACTTCGACTACCTGGACGACCCGGCGGCCTGGGAGCAGCAGATCGATGACATCCTCGGGCCAGAGTTCCCCTATTTCGTGAGCAGTGGGATACCGACCGCGGCTACAAAGAGCGCATGGAGGCGCGGGCACAGCGCATCGGAGTCTCCTGGGACGGCGAGCTGGGCGAGATGGCGGCGCTGGAGTTCGAGGGACTCTACTTGGTGTTCGTGGCGCCGGGGACCCTCGGCTCCGACAACTCGGTCTATGCCGATTACATCGCAGATCGGCTGAGTGCGAACGACGCGGCCTGGTCGATCTGTAGCTGGCACAAGAATCAGACGCTCATGCAGCTCGGGTCGAAGGGCGACGAGACGGGTTGGGCGGTGTACGAGCGCTGTCGCGCGGGCGGCGCGATCATCGCCACGGCCCACGAGCACAGCTACAGCCGCACGCACCTGCTTTCCGATATGGAGAGCCAGGTGGTCGCGTCCACATCCGACACGCTCGTCATCAGCGAAGGTGAGAGCTTCGTCTTCGTCTCGGGGTTGGCCGGCAAGAGCATCCGCGATCAGGAGTTGGGCGGCGATTGGTGGGCGGCGGTTTATACCTCCGATCAGGGCGCGGACTACGGTGCGTTGTTCGGGGTGTTTGGTGTGGACGGTCGTGACGATCTCGCTCACTTCTACTTCAAGGACATCGACGGTGTAATCGCGGATGAGTTCTGGGTGGTGAGCGGGGATCGCGGGCCGGGATGACGTTGGCGATGGCGATGGCGAGTATGAGGGGCCGGCAGGGTAGTTGCGCTTCTGTCTTTTCTGGTTGCTTATGCATGTGAGTCAGCGGATGAGCCGCTGGACCCGAACGACCTCGGCGGTCCGCCCCCTCCCCTAGGCGGGAGCCCCACCGCAGGCGCTTGGGTCAGCCGGAAGAAGTGGCTGCACTGCCGGCCTCAGCTTAGAGCCCCACTTGACCCTGCATCTGGCCGTTCCTACGTTGGCGCCGCCCAACCATCCGAAGTCTCCTCTACGGCCATCCGTACCACGGCCCCTGAGGACCCGAACACCGGGACCCGCGCCAGGGAGATGGGGCATGCCACAGCTGGGTAAGATATCTGTCAGTCAGGAGTTCAAGGACCTGGTCACGAAGGCGGTCAAGCACGCCCTGCATAGCGTTAGTGACGGAGAAGTGCTGATACCGTTCGTGATGACGCTGCAGGACGGCGAAGACCATCTCTATCGTCTGGCGGCCGAGGATATGAACGCGGTGCAGAAGATGCTCCACGAGATCGTTACCGGCGAGGAGCCGGCCGTGGATGCCTACGCGTTCGCCTGGGACGTGTTGGTGTCTACGAAAGAGGGCGACGAGAAGCAGGAGGCGATCCTCGTCGAGGGCGCCGAGAAGGGTGCCGCCGAAGGCGTGCTCATGATGCAACTGTACCAGAAAGCGGACGAGGGCACCGAGTTCGGGCCGCTGGGGAACATGGAGGTCGTCGGCCATCCGCGGCCACGCTTCCAAGGCGCGCGAATCGACCCCGCTGCGATGAAGGAGCGGTTCTCGGACGAGGAGTGGAAGAAACTGGTCCTCGCTCCCTACCTAGTGTTCTTCACGGTGGCGGCCGCCGACGGGGACCTCGACAGCGAAGAGATCGACATGCTCGCCGAGATCCTGTCCAACGCACCGGCTTTCAGTGACGATCTGCTGCGCGCGCTACTGATGAGCACGCGCGACGATTCGCTCTCGATAATCGAGTCGATGGTATCGGAGCCGAAGGATGTGAAGGTCGAGCTCCCGGCGGTCGCGGCGATCGTCGACAAAACGATGTCGGAAGCCGAGGCCGAATCGTTCAAGAAGTCGCTATTCTTCGTCGGCGCGCAGGTCGCCTCCGCGTCGGGTGAAGGGATGTTCGGCCCCGACAGCAAGGTCAGCGAAAGCGAGGCGAAGGCGATAGCGCTTATCGCGATGCTGCTCGACGTCGAGATGTAGGGTGCGGCGCTGGGGAAGAAGACCGACATTCGACGGCCGACAGCCTACGCACGACGCACGACGTTGTGCGTCGAACGTCGGACGTCGGGCATCGTTAGTTGAAATGAACTTCGAAGTCGATAATCGGTTGTCGGCTGTCGAATGTCGAACTCCTTATATCACCCCTCCACGTCCCACTGACTCATAACCCTCTGGGCCGCCGTGGCGCCCGACTGCAGGCACGGCTGGTAGCCACCGCCGGGGTTAGTCCAGGCCGAGGCGAAGTAGAGCCCCTCGAACGGGGTCGTGTTGGGCAGCCGGGTCATGAAGGCGTTGGCCAGCGACTGCTCGTAGCCGTAGATGGCGCCCTGCGGGTTGCCGGTGTAGCGCCGGTTGGTGAGCGGTGTGCCGACCTCGACGACGTCGATCATCGAGCTGAGCCCGGGGATCACCCGCTCCTCGGCGCGTTGGATCAGTATCCCGGCGATGCGTTCCTTCTCGGCGTTGTAGGCGTCCTTGCGGCCGGCGAAGTAGTCGGCTTCGTAACTGAGCCACGGCTCGTAACCGCTGAGCATCAGAACGGCAACCGTTGAAGTGCCGGGCTGCGAGTAGCCCTGGAACGCGTTGTCGTAGACGGTGACGCCGTAGTCGGTCTCGACGGGATCGCAGGCCAGGCAAGCCTCGTAGGCTTTCTCCGGGTCGTAGCCGCTCAGGACGAAGATCTCGTAGCCGTCGACGGCGGCACGGATCTCCTGGTTGAGCCCCAGCCAGACGACGAAACTGGAGAGCGACGGCCGGTAAGACCCGAGCGTCTCCACGAACTCGCGCTGGTCGTCCGATCGATCCGCGCCCGCGCCCAGCATCTCCATCGTCGACGGCACGCTGGCGTTGGAGATGACCGCCATCGCCTCGAGGTGCCGTCCGTCGCTGAGCGTCACGCCTGAGACGGCACC
>JBDHKT010000405.1:0-2934 GCA_039586255.1 Gemmatimonadota bacterium
CGACGCAGCAGGCGATGCAGGAGGCGTTGGAGCTACAGGGCCTCACTATAGATGAGGTGAATCAGTCGTACCGTAGCCTGATCGAACTGCTCGACGGACTCGATCCCAGCGTCGCGTTCGCGCTCGCCAATTCGATCTGGCCCAGAGAGGGCTTCACGGTCGAGCCGGACTTCATCGATGTGAACCAGGAGTACTACGACGCCGAGGTCTCTGTCCTCGACTTCGGCGACCCCAGCGCCGCCCCAACCATCAACAACTGGGTCTCCGATAAGACGAACGGTAAGATCGAGTCCATCGTGCCGGACCCGATCCCCGGTAACGTCGTCATGTACCTGATCAACGCCATCTACTTTAAGGGCGACTGGACGCAGCAGTTCGATAAAGACCTGACGGCCGACGCGCCGTTCATCCTGTGGGACGGGACCCAGAAGCAGGTCCCGATGATGGCGTACGCCGAACCTGTGGAGGTCGGCTACTTCTGGGACGGCGATGTGCAGGCGGTGGACCTGACTTATGGCGGCAGGGCGTACAGCATGACGATCGTGCTGCCGCTCGGCGACGGCGATATCGAGACGTTCGTCGATTCGCTGGACGCCGCGCGTTGGGCGAGCATCATAGACGGTTTCGCGACCCTGGAGATCGACGTTCGGATGCCGAAGTTCGAGCTCGAGTACGAGATCACGTTGAACGATGTGCTGATAGCTCTCGGCATGGGTGTCGCCTTCGGGCCCGGCGCCGACTTCAGCAAGATCGCGCCCGGCATCTGGATCGGCGAGGTCAAGCACAAATCGTTCGTCGAGGTGAACGAAGAGGGCACGGAGGCGGCGGCGGTCACGTCGGTGGCCATGATCGACAGCGCGCCGCCGAGTTTCTGGGTGAACCGGCCGTTCGTCTTCGCGATTCGGGAGCGGTTTTCGGGGACGATCCTGTTCATGGGTTTGGTGATGGAGCCGTGAGGGGACCAGTAATCAGTGATCGGTGATCAGTAATCAGTAGAATGTAGGTGGGCAGTAGGAGGCGACGATGCAGAAAGCGAAGCTGGCAGTACTCACACTACTCGTGGCGGCTCTGTCGGTTCGGTGCGGCAGCGAGATCGTCGGTGTCGAAGAGATTACGGGGCTGCCGCGGGATCTGACGGCCGCCGAGGAAGATCTCATCCAGTCGGACAACGCGTTCGGGCTGAAGCTCTTCCGCGAGATAGACGTCCAGGAGGACGGTGACGCGAACATCTTCATCTCGCCGCTCAGCGTCGCCATGGCCCTGGGGATGACATACAACGGGGCGGCGGGCGAAACTCAGGCGGCGATGCAGGAGACGCTGGAGCTGCAGGGTCTCACTATCGACGAGGTGAACCAGTCGTACCGCACCCTGATCGATCTGCTACGCAACCTCGATCCCACAGTCGAGTTCGCCCTCGCCAACTCGATCTGGTACCGGCAGGAGTTGCCGGTGATCCAGGACTTTCTCGATGTGAACCGTGAGTTCTTCGACGCCGAGGTAGAGGGGCTCGACTTCGACAGCCCGAGCGCGGCGCCGACGATCAACGACTGGGTGGACGAGCAGACGAACGGGCGGATAACCGAGATCGTCGACGATCCGATAGATCCCACCCTCGTCATGTTCCTGATCAACGCCATCTACTTCAAGGGCGACTGGACCGTCCAGTTCGACAAGGGCCTGACCTCCAACGCGCCGTTCTTTCTCGAGGGCGGCGGCCAGGTTCAGGTGCCGATGATGAGGTCGCCGGGCGAAATCGAGATCAGCCACTACTGGGACGGCGACGTCGAGGCGATCGATCTGCCGTACGGTGGCAAGGCCTACAGCATGACGATCGTGATGCCGGTCGGCGACGGCGAGCTGAGTGAGCTGGTTCAGTCGCTGGACGCCGGGCGCTGGGCGGAAATCATCGCCGGCCTGACGGCGGTCGAGTCGAACGTCTGGATGCCGAAGTACACGCTCGAGTACGAGCTGACGATGAACGACGTCCTCAAGGCGCTGGGGATGGAGATCGCCTTCGACGAGTTCAACGCCGACTTCAGCAAGATCTACGACGGGCCCCAGAACCTCTTCATCAGCAGGGTCAAGCACAAGACGTTCGTCGACGTGAACGAAGAGGGCACGGAGGCGGCGGCGGTGACCTCGGTCGAGGTCGGCGTCGTTAGCATGCCGCCCACGGTCGTGGTCGATGGCCCCTTCGTCTTCGCGATCCGCGAGAAGTTCTCCGGCACGATCCTGTTCATGGGGAGGATTTTGAATCCGGTGGCCGGTGGCCAGTAGCCGGTGGATCGGTGACCGGTAGCCGGTAGCCAGTAAACAGAGTATCGGATACCGAGCTCGGGCGGTTGATGGGGATTGGACCTCTTAGCAGGCCGTCCGGCGCTCGGTGTCCGATAATCATTCCGCCTTCTGTCCACTGTGCTCACATGCTGCGCGTCTAACAAGAAAATACCAGATTGTACTCCGAGTATCCTGTCTGGCTGCGGGACGTGAGAGACATTGGAGGCGCGCATGCATATCAAGCGATCGCTCTGCCTATCGCTCCTCGTATTGCTGACTGGCGGCTGCAGCGGCGGATCGGCCCAGCAGCAGTCCGTCCCCGCCATGGGCCAGGTTATTCAGGGCGAGGTTGCGTTCGGGCTCGAGCTGTTGCGGCAGGTACACGGCGGGGCGCAGCGCGGGGAGAACATCTTCATCTCGCCGCTGAGCGTGGCGATGGCGCTGGGGATGCCGTACAACGGCGCCGCGGGCGGTACTGAGGCCGCGATGCGGGAGACGCTGGCGCTGGGCGAAGCGACGCCCGCCGAAGTCGGCGCGGCGTATCGCCAACTGCTCGAGCGGCTGCTTGGGCTGGACCCGGCGGTCGAGTTCCTGCCCGCCAACTCGATCTGGTACCGCGAGGGCCTGGACGTCCGGGCCGAATTCCTGGAGATGAAC
>JBDHKT010000013.1:0-11955 GCA_039586255.1 Gemmatimonadota bacterium
ACGCCGCGATCACCGAGCAACGTGTCGTAACCTTCCGGAAGGTGCACGATGAACTCGTGGGCGTTCGCCGCGTTCGCCGCCGCCTCGATCTCTTCCTGGCTGTAGCGGTCGGGAGCTCCGTAGGCGATGTTGGCACGGACGGTGTCGTGGAAGATGATCGTCTCCTGCGATACCACCCCCAACAGCTTGCGCAGCGAGTCGAGCTGTATCTCCCCGATGTCAACACCGTCCACCAAGATGCGTCCGCTAAGCGGCCGGTAGAAGCGAGGCAAGAGATCGACCAACGTGCTCTTCCCTGCACCCGACGGCCCCACCAGGGCGACGACTTCACCGCGCTTCATCTTGAAGCTCACGCCTCTTAGCACGGCCTCCTCGCCATCGTAGGCGAAATGGACGTCTTCGTAGGTTACGTCGCGTTCGAGACCGTCCACCCGGCGACCAACAGCGGACGCGGGTTCGACACCGGTGTCGAGGATCTCGAAGAACCGTTCCGCGGCGGCGAGCGACGCCTGCGCTCGCGCCGGGAACATCGTCAGCCCTTTCAGCGGCGACTGTACACGCAGCGACACGGTCAAGAATGTTAGGAACGCCTCGGCGGTCATCTCGCCGCTGAACACGAACTGTGCGCCGACCCACACCAGGACCAGCGTCACCACAGCGCCCAACAGCTCGGAGAGCGGTGCGCTCAACAGGCTGATGCGCTCCGCATGGACCACGTCTTTGTAATAGGCCTGGTTAGTCGTACTGAAGCGATCTTGCTCGTACATCTCGGCTCGGTACGCCTTGACCAATCGCGCGCCCGACGCCGTCTCCTGCAGCATGCTTGTCAGCTCACCCTGCGCGTCGTAGGCGCGGCGGAACCCACTGCGCAACCGGTGCAGCATCGGCTTGAGGAACCCGAGGAAGAGTGGCGCCACGACGAGCGCCAGGAGCGTCAGCTTCCAGGAGATGAGGAACAATATCGACACGAAGGCCACCAAGGACACGAGATGTTTCAGCGCATCCGCCATCGTGTTCTTGACGATTTCCTTCGTTTTGTTCGTGTCGCTGAACACGCGCGCCACCAGCTGGCCCGTCTTGTTGCGATCGAAAAAGCCCAGCGGCAGCCGCTGAAGGTGGCCGTATAACTCGTCGCGCATGTTGCGGACGACACCCTCCTGCACCGTCACGCCCAGCGCACTCGACGTGTAGAAGAAGAGGTTCTTCAGCAGGATCGCGGCCATCACGAGGATCACTACATTGCGCAGCGCTTCGTTCGGGCTCGCACCCTCCAGGAGGCCACCCAGGACGGCATCGAGCACTCGCTCCACCATGCTGCCTGCACCCTGCAGCACCGCCGCGTCCCCGAACAGCGAACGGAGGAACGGGATGAGAAGAACCATCGAGAAGCCGTCGAGCAGCGACCCGATCGCCATAGCGGCCAGGCTTGCCATCACCAGCATGCGATAGGGTCTGAGATAGCCGAGCAGCCGCGACCAGATCTTCAACGACTTTCACCCCGCGGCTTGAGCAGCGCGACCGGCAGGATCATCTCTTCCGGACTAACGCCGCCGTGCAGGAAGCTGTCCCGGTAGCGAGACTGGTACTCCCGCAGTTTCGTTGGATAGACGAAGAAGTAGTCTTCACGAGCGATCAGATAGTTGGTCTTCAGGCCGCCGCGTGGCAGTCGGATCAACTCGCCGTCCTGGACCAGGAACACCGTCTCCGGGTTCTCCGCTCGCAGGTCGTCCCCGTACTTGTAGCGCAGGCTGGCGGTCGCGTCCCGCTTGGCAAACACCGTTGCCGGCCGATGACAATGGACCGACCCGTGATCCGTTGTCAGCAAGACCCGAACGCCCCGAGCGCTCAGCAACTTCAGCGCCTTCCGCAGATCGGAGCCCTTGTACCAGGTCACCGTTAGTCGGCGGAGCGCCTTCGCGTCACGGGCCATCTCGAACAGCAGCTGCGACTCCCCGCGCCCGTGAGTGAGCAGATCGACGAAGTTGAAGACGATGGCTATCGCGCGCGGTTCATCGAGCAACGTCGGCAGGCGCCGCAGCATCCCTTCACCGTCGCTGAGCGTGTGCACCTTCTCATAATGCGTGGGCAGCGAGCCGCCGGTAAGTCGCTCGATCTGCTGCCTGAACAGCTCATCCTCGAACGAGTTGAGACCCGAATCCTCGTGGGCCCTCGGCCAGCCCGGCCACTGCTCCGCCAGCTCGTCGGGGAAGACTCCACCGAATATCGCGTTTCGAGAGTAGGGCGTGGCGCTGGGCAGGATCGAGATGTAGAGGTCGGACTCGACCTCGAAGTCCTCCTCGATAACCGGCTGCAGCGAGCGCCACTGGTCCAGTCGAAGACAGTCGACCACGATGAGCACCGTGGACTTGCCGCGCGCCAACAGCGGCAAGAAGAAGTGCGGGATCACGTCGACGGAAAGCGACGGGCGATCGCTCGCATCCTTCGCGACCCAGGCGGCGTAGTTCTCGATCACGAATTCGGTGAACTCGCGTTGGGCATCACCGCTGAGCGTGTGCAGCGATTCGAGCAGACCCGACTCATCCGCCTCACTCAGCTGCAGGTCCCAGTTGACTATCTCGGAGTACAGGTCAGTCCAATCTCGAGAGTTCCGGGCACCGTCGATGCGGGCGCGCAGCTCGGAGAAAGCGCGCACGAAATCACGTGCTATCTGCTCGTGACGGAGCCCGGGACCCTCGAGCAGGCGCGCGACGACGGACGCGACCTGCCGTGGACTTGTCGGCTTCACTATGTACTCGTCGGCTCGCCGGGCGATTGCTTCCCGTAGCGTCGTCTCCTCCTCGCTCTTGGTGACCATCACCACAGCGATACGAGAATCGAAGGTGCGGATCTCCCGCAGCATCTCGGTGCCGGTGCGCCCCGGCATCTCCTGGTCGAGAATGATCAGGTCGTAGGGATGGCGGCGAATCTGGCTCAGGGCGTCGTCACCGTTGGGCGACGTATCGACCTCGTAGCCGCGCTGCTCGAGGACCAGCCGATGAGGCAACAGCAGGTCGATCTCATCATCGACCCACAGTATTCGTCCTCTCGTTGACTTCCTTGTGTTTGTCACAGTCTCCAGGTGTAGCTCCACCACATTGCCACCGGGCGGCCGCGCTGCAGCGCCGGCTCGAAGACCCAATCGCGCGCCTCACGTATCAGGTTCGCGTTGTACCTCCCATCCGGAGTCGGCGGCTCGAGCCGTACACTGTCCACCGCGCCGGCCTGGTTGATGAAGACCCACACGGTCACTTCGTGCCCCCGCACCGACCGGGGCCGGTCTAGGGGTGCCATGATGATACCACGTGGCGACGGCGCCACCAGTCGGTTTTGCCCCTCGGCCGTGTTCCCCGCATCTCCGCTGCCCTCCCCACCCCGAACACCGGGGTCAACGCGTTCCTGCGGAGGTCGCAACTCGACCCAGTTCTCGGCCATCTCCGGGAAGGGAACCTCCACGTCAACCGGATCGATCAGCGGGACTTCGGGGCGAGGCGGGATCCAGATCTCGCTCCGTGGAGGCAGAACAACCGAGACCATCGCATCTTCGCCCGGCGCGGCCAATGCGCTGCCGCTCGCCGGTCCGGCGGCCGATCGCCCTATCTCCACTATCGTGTTGGACAGCAGCAGAACGATCAGGTGCAGCAAGACGGAAAGCAGCAGGCCGAGGCGCCACACCTCGCGCTCCCGGCGCACACGCTGTCCGATCCGTTCCGATGCCATCGTTCCACGTTCCCTTACCGTTGTTATTCAAAACTAGACGAGGGGGTGCCCAGGGAAAAGGGCGGTCCGGGGACCCAACATCGTAACTCCATTGCAGAAAACGACTTATCCAGCAGGCCCGCCGCGAGTCGGCTCCCGCCGAACCCGCCCTCGCCCCACTCACTACGCTAACACCCGCGCTCACGCTTCACCCGCCGTTCGCTCTTGCCGGCCCCCCGGCTGGTGGCCATGTTAGCCCGGCACTCGACTCCGCTTAGACCTCCAGGCGCTGCCGTGGCAGCAGAGGAGCAGACCGAGGATGATGGGGCTAGAAGGGGCGATTCTCATTCCGATTCTGATCCTGGGCAGCTCCGCGATCATCTACTGGGGACTTCTCGGAGTCCGCGATCACCAGGTCGCGGCGCGGAGCAGCGACGAGTCACCCGCTGACTGATCGACGGATACCCCGACAGGCGCGGAGGCAACGACAATGAGCGGGCTGTTCGAGCGGCTGCGACACGAGCTGCAGGAGATGCAGGAGCAGGGCGTCTACAAGCAGCTCATCCACCTCGATTCGCCGCAGGCCGCCGTGGTCAAGATAGACGAGACCGGTGGCGAGGTGATCAACCTCTGCTCGAACAACTACCTCGGCCTGTGCAACACGCCGGAGGTCGTAGCGGCCGGCAGGGATGCGTACGAGGAGTTCGGTGCCGGCACATCGTCGGTCCGCTTTATTTGCGGGACGTTCACGTTGCACAAAAAGCTCGAGGAGAAGATCGCCGCATTCTTGGGCCTCGAGTCCGCACTCACCTACGTCTCCTGCTGGACCGCTAATACAGGTCTGACGCCGACGTTTCTGGAAGACGAGGACGCTCTGATTTCCGACGAGCTGAACCACGCCTCGATCATCGACGGCGTGCGGATGACGAGGGCGAAGCGGAAGATATATAAGCACTCCGACATGCAGGACCTGGATCAGGCGCTTAAGGACACACAGAGTGCCAGACACCGGTTCGTCATCACCGACGGCGTCTTCTCGATGGAGGGCGACATCTGCAGGCTGCCCGATATTGTCGAGCTGGCGGACAAGTACGACGCCGTAGTCGCGGTCGACGACTCACACGCCACCGGCGTGCTCGGAGCGACCGGTCGCGGCACACCCGAGCACTACGGGCTCCACGGCGAGGTGCCCGTCATCACCAGCACTCTGGGCAAAGCGCTGGGCGGCGCCGCCGGCGGCTTCACCGCGGGGCCCGCGGAGCTGACCGATTACCTGACGCAGCGCTCGCGGCCGATGCTCTTCTCGAACGCGCTGCCACCCGCCACGACTGCACACTCGCTGGCGGCGATCGAGTATCTCGAGCAGCATCCCGAGCGGGTCCAGAAGCTCCGGGACAACACGGCGTACTTCCGGGAGAAGCTACTGGAAGCGGGGTTCAAGCCGATCGAAGGCGACACGCCCATCGTGCCCATCATCATCGGCGAGACCGCCGAGGCCATCCGCATGAGCAAGATGCTCCTCGACGAGGGTGTCTTCGTGATCGGCTTCGGCTACCCTGTGGTCCCGCAGGGTACGGCGCGCATCCGCTGCCAGATCTCGGCGGCACACGAAACAGAGCATCTCGATGCAGTGCTCGATGCGATGAAGGCGGTCGGTGGCAAGATAGGAGTCGTATAAGAGGAATGTCGTAGCCTATGCACGCACTGATTGCCCCGAGCATCCTGAACGCCGACTTCACGAGGCTGGGCGAGCAGATCGGCGAGGCCGAGAAGGGCGGCGCCGACTGGATCCACGTCGACGTGATGGACGGGCACTTCGTGCCCAACATCACGATCGGCCCGCTGATCGTCGAAGCGGCACGGCGAGCCACTAAGCTCCCGCTCGACGTCCACCTCATGATCGAGAATCCCGACCGTTACATCGCCGACTTCGTGAGCGCCGGCGCCAATTGGCTCACCGTGCACCAGGAGACCTGCCCCCACCTGCACCGCACGGTGCAGATGATTCGCGAGCTGGGCGCGCAGCCGGGCGTCGCCCTGAACCCTTCCACCCCGGTCGAGACGCTGGTCGATATCCTCCCCTTAATCGACCTGGTCCTGGTGATGACGGTGAACCCCGGCTTCGGTGGCCAGGGCTTCATACGCGAGAGCCTGCCGAAGATCACTCGTCTGGCCCGGACTCTCGAGTCCGCCGGTCTGCCGAATGTCCATATCGAGGTCGACGGGGGTATCGACCCGACGACGGCTCCGGCGGTGGTGTCGTTCGGCGCCAACGTCCTGGTCGCCGGCTCCGCAGTGTTCGCCAAGGGCTCCATCGTGGAGAACATCCAGGCCATCCGCCGCAGTCTGGCGGTGGAGGTCTGAGCGGGAACCTACGCCGGGCGGGCCGAGTTCTATAGCTGGAGAGCAGAGACTCTCACGGACAGCGAACCCTAGGAGTGATTCAGGCATATGGCCCAACTCGTTTGCGCCTGTTGTCACTGCGCCCGTTGTCACGGGACGCGGCGTGCCGTGCCGGAGGTGAGGCGCTATGCGAGTGAGGTAACGATCTTGACCTGAGACCTGTATCGCGAAGCACCGACTTCGGCCGCGGCCCAAGGGTACGCGGCCGTTTTCTTTGGTGACGTTATGATCATGCGAACAGCGACAAAGGCTATGGGGCCAGCAGCTGTGGTGCCGGCCGCGGGATCGCCGGGTCCGCGGCAGGGGCTCGCCGACCTGATCGGCGGCACACCGCTGCTACCCCTACCTTTCCCGGACCTGGCGCCGACGGTCCGGGTCCTGGCGAAGGCGGAGTGGCTGAACCCCGGCGGTTCGGTGAAGGATCGGGCCGCCCGTGCCATCGTCCTCGACGCCGAGCGTAAGGGCCAGCTGCCAGGCAAGCGGCTGTTGGACGCCAGCTCGGGGAACACGGCCATCGCTTACGCCATGCTGGGTGCCGCCAGGGGTTTCGGGGTCACGATCTGCATGCCGGCGAACGCCAGCGCGGAACGGAAGGCCTTGCTACAGGCGTACGGCGCCGAGGTCATCGAGACCGACCCACTCGAGGGTTCGGACGGGGCCATCAGGCAGGCCCGCCGGTTGGTAGCGGAGGCGCCCCGCCGTTACTACTACGCCGACCAATACGGGAACCCGGCGAACTGGCTTGCACATTACGAGGGGACCGGGCCGGAGATCTGGCGCGACACGGCGGGTGAGGTCACGCATCTCCTGGCGGGCCTCGGAACTACCGGCACCTTGATGGGGACCGGGCGCTACCTGAGGGAGCGCGATCCCGGGATCGAGCTGGTCGCCGTCGAGCCCGACGACGGCTTTCACGGGATCGAAGGTCTCAAGCACCTGCCGACCTCCATCGTGCCGGGCATCTACGATGCGTCGCTCCCCGACCGCACGCTGCGGGTGCGCACCGAGGAGGCCTACGACATGGCCCGGCAGCTCGCCCGTGACTTCGGCCTGTTGGTCGGCCTATCATCGGGCGCCGCCGCGGTCGCGGCGCGCCGTGTCGCCTCCGAGTTGGCGGCCGGTTGCCTGGTTGTGATCTTTCCCGACGGCGCGGATCGCTACCTGAGCCTGGGACTATGGCAAGAGAAGCTTTGAGACAGAGTCGCGGGACGAGCGAGAACCCGGGCGCCCAGCTCGTGGTGAGCCAGGGAGTGCTGGCACTGATACGCGAGCACGTAGAGGCCGTCTACCCTGAGGAGGCGCCCGGCGGTCTCCTGGGGATCGTGCACGATGAGACCACGATCGAAGTCGTCGAAGCGGTCCCGGCGGATAACTCCAGAGAGGAGGAGCGCCGCCGGCGTTACCTGATCGGTCCAGACGACGTGTTAGCGCTCGAGCGCCGCGCCTCTGAGGCCGCCCTCCAAGTCGTCGGCTACTATCACTCCCATCCCGACGCGCCGCCCGCCCCTTCGGACTTCGATCGTGAGCACGCATGGCCCTGGTACATCTACCTGATCGTTAGCGTGCTAGAGGGACGGACGGCAGACGCCCGAGCCTGGCGGCTGTCCGACGACCGGAACGCCTTCGATGGAATCGAGATCGAAGACGGAGGATTCCTAACAACAGGAACAGAGGAATAATGGAGCAGATCACAGTCATCGTTCCCACGCCGCTCAGGCAGTACACCGAGGGCCGGGACTCGGTAACGGTGGATGCGGGCACCGTGGCCCAAGCCTTGTCCGAGCTTACCTCGCGCTACACGCAACTCAGACGGCATCTTTACTCCGACGACGGCCAATTGCGGAGCTTCGTCAACATCTACCTAAATGACGAGGACATCCGCTACCTTGAAGGCAGAGAAGACGCCGGCCTGACGGTGGGCGACGAGATCAGGATCGTCCCGTCGATCGCCGGCGGTGTCGCCACGGCGGTGGAAGTGAAGGAAGCGGAGTTCTCGCCCGAAGAGATGCGCCGCTACGCCCGGCACCTGATTCTCCCGGAGGTCGGGCCGGAGGGGCAGAAGAAACTGAAGCAGGCGCGCGTCCTCCTCGTCGGCGCGGGCGGCCTCGGCTCCCCTGCATCTCTCTATCTGGCCGCCGCCGGAGTTGGCACGATCGGGCTCGTCGACTTCGACGTCGTCGAATCCAGCAACCTGCAGCGCCAGATCTTGCACGGGACCAGCGACGTCGGCCGGCCGAAGCTCGAGTCGGCACGGGACCGGCTGCTCGACGTCAACCCGGGGATCAACGTCGAGGGCCACGAGGTCCGACTGACATCCGACAACGCGCTGGATATCCTCTCGGGGTACGACATCGTCGTCGACGGGACCGACAACTTCCCAACGCGCTATCTGGTCAACGATGCCTGCGTGCTCCTGGGTATCCCGAACGTCTACGGTTCCATCTTCCGCTTCGAGGGCCAGGCCTCGGTTTTCTACGCCAAGCAGGGTCCGTGCTACCGCTGCCTCTATGCCGAGCCACCGCCGCCGGGCCTGGTGCCGTCCTGCGCCGAGGGCGGTGTCCTCGGTGTCCTGCCCGGGATCATCGGGGCGCTGCAGGCGAACGAGACGATCAAGCTGATTCTGGGCGCCGGCGACCCGCTGATCGGGCGCCTGCTACTGTTCGATGCGCTGCGGGTACGCTTCCGCGATCTCAAGCTCCGCAAGGACCCCGACTGCCCGATCTGCGGAGAGAACCCAACAGTCAGCGAGCTGATCGACTACGAGGTATTCTGCGGCATCCGCGAAGCGGAGGCGGAGGGGCGCAGGCTCGAGGCGAGCGTTCCGGTAATTACCCCCGCCGAGCTCAAAGCGCGACTCGATACCGGCGATCCGATCCGCGTGATCGACGTCCGCGAGCCGACCGAGTTGAACATCTCAAAGCTCGAGGACGCCGAGCTGATCCCGTTGAAGCACTTCCCCTCCAGCATGGCTCGGCTCGTCCAGAGCGACGAGGACATCGTGGTGATTTGCCGGAGCGGCCGGCGCAGCGCTTACGCCGTTCGTCTGCTAATGGATGCGGGGTTCAGAAACGCGTACAACCTGACGGGAGGGCTGCTGGCGTGGTCGGACGAGGTGGATCCGACCATGGCGAAATACTAGTGAACATCGAACATTGCACATTGAACACCCAACATCGAACTCCGCGGCGCTACGCGCCTCGGACTCTCAACATTGGACGTTGAACGCCTAACATTCAAGTTTCAATGTTAGGAGTTCAATGTTAGGTTTTCGACGCTCGGGTGTTTCGTTCGACGTTCGATGTTCGCCTCAACAAAGAAGCCTGTGCCGCACCACTTCTTCTGCAACGAGCCTATGATCCTGGCGCACCGCGGCGCCTCCGCCTACGCGCCGGATCACACGCTCGAAGCGCTGCGCATAGCCCTTGAGCAGGGAGCCGACGCCATCGAAGCCGACGTGCACCTCTCGCGCGACGGTCATCCCGTGCTGCACCACGGCGGCGACCTGTCCGAGAATACGGAGGGCTCGGGACCGGTCGGCCGCTACACGCTGGGCGATTTGCGCAGCTTCGATGCGGGGCACCGTTTTTCGCCGGACGGCGGCCTCAGCTTTCCCTACCGCGGGACGGGCCAGTCCATCCTCACTCTCGCCGAGGCGCTGGAATCATTTCCGGATACACGCTTCAACCTGGACATCAAAGAGCGGCGAGCGGCTGAGCCCACCCGGCGACTCATCGATGAGCACGGAGCGCGTGACCGCGTCCTGATCGCGTCCTGGTACTCGTGGCAGCGGGCGCCGGCGATGCGCGACTGGCCCGGTCCCCGCAGCGCGACCCTCGACCAGATGCTCGCTTTCATGCTCCTGCACTGGACCCGCACCGACGGTTTCTGGAGGAGGCACGTGGAGGCGTTACAGATACCGGAACGTCACTGGGGCCTGCGCGTCGTGACGCCGCGACTCGTCGAGCGAGCCCACGCTCTGGGGATGCGGGTGCACATATGGACCGTCGACACTGAAGCGGACATGGACCGGTTGCTCGAATGGGGCGTCGACGGCATCGTTACCAAGAGACCCGACGCGGCAGCGAAGGCCCGGGAACGTCACCTCGCAAAGTAAACGCCAGCCATAGCCCATAACGCACTAGCAGAACATGCGAATCTCGATACGCAGGCTGCGATCGCCGGCCCGCCACGAGGCGGCCCATGCCCGGACGATCCGTCTCCTGGCGCTAACCATGACAATCGCGCTAATGGCCAGCGACGCTGAAGCACAGAACGACCGTCCCCGCGCGCGGGACCTCGGCGTAGTGCCCGGGATCTTCCAGCCCGGCCGCTACAACGCGATCACCGACGTGGCGGGCGTCGCGGTTGGACAGACGACGGTATGGGAGGCCGACTCGGTACGAACGGGAGTTACGGTTATCCTGCCCCACGGAGGCAACCTGTTTGACGAGCGCGTGCCCGCAGCCCTCTACGTCGCCAACGGGTTCGGTAAGCTGCTCGGCGTGACGCAGCTTCGCGAGCTGGGCGAACTGGAGACCCCCATCGCCCTGACCTGCACACTGTGCGTCTGGCGTGTCGCAGATGCGCTGGTCGAGTACCTGCTGGCGCAACCGGGCATGGAGGGCGTCCGTTCGATCAACCCGGTGGTCGGCGAGACGAATGACGGCTTCCTGAACGATATTCGGGTTCGCCCGGTTCACGCGGAGCATGTGGTGGGCGCGCTGGAATCGGCGGGCCGGGGCCCGGTCGAAGAGGGGGCCGTGGGGGCCGGCACCGGTACCAGGGCCTTCGGCTGGAAGGGCGGCATCGGGACGAGCTCGCGAGTGCTGCCGGAGGAGCTGGGCGGCTGGACGGTAGGCATACTGGTACAGTCGAACTTCGGTGGTGTCCTGACGATCGCGGGAGCGCCGGTGGGCCGCGAGCTCGGTCGCTACACGTTCCGCCGCAACGTCGAGCCCGAGCGCGACGCCGAGGGCGATGACCCCGGGGACGGCTCCATCATGATCGTCGTGGCCACCGACGCTCCGCTGTCCAACCGCAACCTGGAGCGCCTGGCCGCCCGCGCCGTCCACGGACTCGCCCGCACCGGCTCACCCAGCACGAATGGGAGCGGCGACTATGTCATCGCCTTCTCGGCTGCCGAGTCGGTGAGACGCACCGGGAGCGAACGAACGCCACGGAGCGTCGCCGACCTGCCCAACTCGGCCATGTCGCCTCTCTTTCAGGCAGTAGTCGAGGCGACGGAGGAAGCGATCTACAACTCGCTCTTCAAGGCAGTGACAGTGAGCGGCCATCGCGGTACCGCCGAGGCGCTGCCGATAGAGGAGACCCTCGAGATACTCGAGCGCTACGGTGCGATCAGGAGGTAGTCCAGATGTCTGATGACAAGGGGGCACCGAAAGATTCGCCGACCGGACGCGACCGTCGGCACAACCTCGAGCTCAGGGAGCGGCTGGACCAGATCCTAGACCTCGCCCGACAGCTTTACCGAGAAGCATCACATATGTCATCGGACGAGCTGGAGCAGGCGCGTGAGCGAGTCGAATGGCTGGCCCAGGAGATCTGGGAAGCCGCCGTCTACGGGCCACTAGAGGAGCGGAGCCGCAGCGCCCCGGACGACACCGGCGCGGACGAATCGGGCGGGTAGTTCGGAGACTCACCTATCCCCGGCCGAACTACCCGCCCGAACAGCCGCCGCCACTCGGCCGCGGCGTGCAGTTGATCTTCCCCTCCTCGACCGAGGGCGAGTAAGGTTCGACGCTCCTGCCCATATAGAGCGCGCACCTGTAATCCGGGTTCAACTCGTGGCTCGAACGGGCGGCCCACCCGGTGGCGTCCGCACGGACCTCGAAGCTG